>NZ_JBHSQV010000178.1:0-76299 GCF_042658665.1 Marinicrinis lubricantis | reverse complement strand
GGTAAATCACTGCCATTTTCAACTGGGTTAGTTTCGTGATGCCTTTTTTCCTGACTCGTAGGAGGTTATCCTCAAAACTTTTTCCAATTTACACGAATCAGGGACTTGACATCATACCGCTGGACTTCTTCAAATGTAGAAATGGTTGAATCCCCATTCCTCCTGTATGTTATTGGAACGGTATATCCTGCTGCAGCATGCCGAGTAGATCATTGAATTCATTAAAGCTCTCATGTGCATATTGATGAAACAACCCTGACATCTGCTGATTTTTAGACTGCATCGCCGCTTGTACACAAAGCTTCGTCAGCAGCTCCTCATTTCGCATACAATCCGTGATATACAGCATCTCCTTAACGGTCATCCCTTGGCCCGCCTGTGTCTGCTGCATGACATGCTGCGGCATGATCTGTTGCATCGATGCATCTCTCCTTTTTTGGGTTTCTGGTAACATGGATGTTCCTTCGCTTCCGATAGCAAATGGTTGCTGACTTTGTTACTTTGTCTCAATGAAAGAAAAATATGTATGGTTCTGCCAAAAATAAAAGCCCCGGCGCTATACACCGGAGGCCATAAACTGTATATGCTTTTTTTGATTCATGAAAAAAATTATCTTTCCGCCAGCAGGTTCATGAGTCTGTGAACGACCGCCGCCGTCTCCGCTCGGGAGGCACCCTGCTTCGGAAGAAATCGTCCCTGTTCATCTCCGGCCATCAAGCCCAGCTCATCCACAGCACGAACGGCCTCACGGGACCAAAGTGACGCTTGGTTTTCATCCACAAATTCCGTTTGCTGACTGTCTCCCATGGCGGCAGGATCTATCCCCTTCGCATAACCATATGCTTGAACCAGCATTACGGCCATCTGCTCTCTGCTGATGAATCGGTCTGGAGCAAACTGCCTTTCACTAACGCCTTTGACGATGCCCGCTTCATATATTCTGCCAACCGCATCCGCATACCATACGCCCTGCTTAATGTCTTCGAATATCAAAGTCGTGGCTCGGTCAACTGCTGGAAGGTCCAGCGCCCTGGTTACCAATGCAGCAAATTCAGCACGTGTCACCTGTCTCTTGGGACTGTACAGCGACTTGCTTGTCCCCTCTACCATTTGACGCATCGCCAGCCAGTCAATATCTGCTTTTGCCCAATGACCGAAAGTATCGGTAAAGACCCGAGTGTACTCCATCACGGCAAAAGGCACAAATGGATGAAGAGTAAAAGTCATCGTCCCGTTATCGTTTAAGGTTCCTCCCATATACAGCCACCTGTCATCTTCAGCATCATAACCGTAGACGGCCACCTTCTCCGTATTCACGGCTTCTCCCTCATAGGGAACCGTGATCTGGACGCCGTAGCGAAGACGGTCCATGACCTTCTCCCCTGCAAGCAGTGACAGTTCATATGGAACAGAAAGCCTGCTGGCTTCTTCGAAAAATGGCCCTGTCTGCCGTGCTCCCATATGTACACGTAGGTTCAATGTTTCAAGCCCGATCGATTGATCGACAGAATGCGCAGGAAACGCGAAATCACCTGCGTCGGTTCGGATCACAAGCTCTTTACCCGCCAAAAAGGCAGCCGTTGGCAGCGACACATTCAGACTATCGTATAGTTTTCCATGATCGGTATCGATCTCGATCACAATACTCGTTGAATTCGGATCGTTCAGCTGATCTTGTATGCTGTCCTGGGAGACCGTGAAGTTCAACTGTCCGTCCACGACAGTCGGTACTTTCCGTTCGGGCTCTGGAGGCTCGTCGCCAGTACCGGGAGCAGGTGTATCGCCACCGACCGTATAGCTGAAGCTGCTCATTCCGCTGACCATACCGTTTTGTACCGAGATCGCATGAATGACGGTAGAACGGTCTATGGCGATGGGCCCTTGATAAACGGAGGATGTATATGGATCGGGAGTCGAACCGTCTAACGTATAGTAAATCGCCGATGTGCCTGCCGTTTCCTCCACGGTTAACGACACCGATTGAGCAGTACGATATATCCCCGAGGCTATGGATGCAACGGGGGGGTTTGGCTTAACCGCTAAGGCGATGGTCCCATCAATCCAAAGCTGCGTTTCATTCTGCTTCGCTGTCATGCCTTCCCACGTGCCGATATAATGCATTCCCGGCACCGTAGGCTTGTACACGACGTACCCTTCGCCATTTTCCACTTCAAACGGAATCGTAAATTCATCCAAAGCAGCTAGATTCGATGATGGATCCATAATGGAAGCATATAATTCCTGATAGCGATATACATCCGTCTTGACGGTGCCTCTCGCATCCGTCAAACGAATACCTAGTTCCACGGCGTCTCCTACGACCGTCTCGGCGGGTGCGGAGAATTCGGGACGAGGGGATTCCAGCAAATATGTAGCATCCACCAATCCATAGCCGGTATATATATCAAATCCTGGATCGCCCAAATCATAAACCGCTTCCGTTAAACTAAAATGAAGAGTTTCCGCTTTTTCTCTGGCTTCCATCTGCGTAAGCCACCGATCTTCTGCCAACAGCAGTGCAGCAAGACCTGTTATGATCGGAGCTGCCATGGATGTGCCATCGGCGTAACCATAAATGTTATTCGGAAGTGTACTTAGAATCGAAACGCCTGGCGCACTTACATCAATCTCCGAACCATAGTTGGAGAAATCAGCCGCACGAAGACCGTTCCGAGTCGGCATAAGAGCCGCGACAGCAACGACTTCTTCGTATGCGGCGGGATAGACGACAGCCGAGCTTTCATTGCCTGCTGCAGCTATGACCAGTACACCACCATTCACCGCATGCCTGACGGCATCGTGAACCGCCCGACTATCCATCTCTCCCCCCAAGCTCAAATTAATGAGATCTGCTCCTGCAGATACGGCCCAATCAATACCGGAAGCCAAGTCGGCGGTCGTACCTCCTTCCGGTCCCAGCACGCGAATCGGCATCAGTTTCGTCCCGCTGGCTACACCCGCAACGCCGATTCCGTTGTTGTCCAGCGCTGCAATAATGCCCGCTACATGTGTGCCGTGGCCATCCTCATCATCATCGGGATCGTTGTCCCCATCGACAAAGTCGTAGCCTGCCACGATCGAAGCCTGCAAATCTTCATGCTGCAGATCGACCCCCGTATCAATCACTGCAACAGTCAACGGAGCAAGATCTTGCTCTGTCACATCCTGCTGCAGCAGCGTTCTGCCAATCACATCAAAATATCCCTGTTGATCACCGAAATAGGGGTCGCCAAATACAACCCGTGCAGGGCGAAGCGATGTCTCCTCATCTGTACGTCCAGTCCAGTCGTCTGTTCCCGCTTCGCTGCTCACATGCATATCCGCTGCGTAAATCGGATAGACCGGCTCAATATATTCCACATTCGGATCTTCCGACAGGGTGTCGATGACTTCATCCAGCGGCTTATCCTCCGGAAACGCATACACGAAGGTACCGTGCTTGCTTATTTTTTTCGATTGATAACGGCTGCCGAATGCTTTGTTCAATTTTTGAAGTGAGCGGGGGTAATATCCGTCTCTTCCTTCCTTATACTTCACAATCACCTCGCCCGGGATTGCCTTCTCCTTGGCATCGAAGGACAATATTTTTTCATTCTGGCTTGAAGCAAAGCCATATGCAGGGAACAGCGGCTGTACTGCCAAAACGATGACGGCCATCACCACAAGAAGCTTATGCATTCGGTCTTACCCTCCATCCTCCAATGTCTCTTTAGCGTAAATATAGCATTTGACTGTTTTCGATAAAATACTACATTTTTTCCAAGTGCCGTTAGACAAAAAAGAAGCCACATGCATGTTACTTCATGCATATGGCCCCTTCGGATGAACGTTTTATTTAACCAGCTGTCCCCGGGTAACACCTAGCTGATTCGTTGCTTTCAGCTTTCTCCATACCTCCGTGCCGGTAATTTCACCGCGCAGCGCTTTTTCGTATAGAGAAATGACTTCTTCGACCTTCTGTGCATTTTCCTCCAAAAACTCGACACGATAATCCGTGACGCCCAGCTCGAGAAAGTTCTGCAAATATTCCGCCCCCGACTGCTCAATCGCATTGTAGACGGTATTTCTGCAGCCTTCATCCACCCGTACCGGATGGGACATGCCAATCCGATCCTTCAAGGACACTCGGTGCTCCTCACAAGGACGCCCGCAGTTCGTATAATCCGTTCCTTCACTGAGGAACGTGCAGTACACGCAGTGTTCGGTATGGAACATGGGCAAATGCTGATGAATGACGATCTCCATCTTTGAAGTGTCTGCTTTGCGCAGCATATCGACCATTTGCTGAATATTCAGGTCGTAGGAAGGGGTTACCCGATCTAAGCCTGCTTCCAAAAACAGATTGACCGTCCGATGATTCGCCGCATTGAGCGAAAAGTCGCCGATCAGCTCAGGAAACGGCTCATTCGGATGCTCCTGCTTATATTTCATAAAGTAATACAGCGCGCCTAAATTACGAACGAGCACCGCATCCGGCTTCAGTCGCAGGATATTGTTAAAATAGCCATTCTCCCCTGGCATATGGATACGCGGCGTCGCCAAGGCTATCTTTTTGCCCGCCTCCCGGACACTACTAACCGCCGCGGGAAACTGCTTAATAAACTCAAAATCGGCATAAATGAACGAAACATCCGTTTTCACGACAGCCTGCACCTGCTCCAAACTTCTGCACAGTGCCGTCAGCCGAGGATACTGCACTTTCGACTTCATCGATTCCGGGACAGCGTCCCGGTCCACATCAACCTCGCGCTTTATATACGTTGGCGGAATTTCACGTGCCTGCTCCAGCATCTCGACCGCAGTTCTGCGAAGTTGGTTCAATTCGCGAATCGGCAGCATCAGCTCGCCTTCCAGCTGCACTTCTAATGCCTCCAGCTCAAACAGTGTGCCGCCGGTTCTGCCCAATTGCTCCTGCAGCACCTCTTCGGTGAGCGGCCTTTTCTCTGCTTTCACCAATGCCGATTCCGAATCGACACTGACAGTATAGCCTGTCTGCAGGTCCGTCCACCACGTCGTAAGCTTCTCTCCCTCGCGCCCTTGAACTGAAACGAATGCAGGGAAGGTACGATATGGCTTCTCGTGCTCAAACGTTTCACGCAGCCGCTTGTCCAAATGCGGATCATTCGTTTTCCAAATCCGATCGCCGACATGCACCTTCGCCATATTGACGCTGTCTCGTCCCATGACGATCTCTATCTGCTGCCGTTCGTCTGCCGCACCCTCCAGCTTCTGACCGCCCCGCTTCAGATCATATACTCTTCCGCCTTCCTCCGGCTTCGTTGGATCTCCCGCGTCGAAGACGATGCCGTCTCCCCGCTTGAGCGGAGCCTCCAACTCACAGATGACCCCTTCCCGCGTGATCTGCTTCACACGTCCCAAATAAACGCCGCGGCTCTTCGGAAACGTACCGTCGACCAGCTGTTTATTGTTCGTGCCCTTCAAAAATCCGAACGTAAAGCCGCGGGAGAAGCTCTGCTGCAGCTCACGCATCTCCTCTTTGCTCGGACGATGATCCTGGCCCGCGAAATATTGATCGATCGCTTTACGATATTTGCTGACGACATTAGCAACATATTCCGGACTCTTCAGGCGCCCCTCGATTTTGAAAGAAGTCACGCCTGCTTCAATCAAATCCGGGACCAGCTCCACGGCTGCCAAATCCTTCGGAGAAAGCAGATAGGCAATGTCGCCCATCGGCTTCACTTCCTCATCGACCATCAGATCGTACGGCAGCCTGCATGCCTGCGCGCATTCCCCGCGGTTCGCCGAGCGGCCGCCCCACATTTCCGACGTCAAGCATTGACCGGAATAGGAAACACATAGCGCACCATGCACGAATACTTCCATTGGCAATCTCGCTTGGTCCCCGATCATCTTAATCTGCTTTAAGTTGTTTTCCCTTCCAAGCACGACACGTTCCAGATGAAACGGCTTCGTAAATTCTACAGCCTCCGGCGATGTAATGGTCATCTGCGTCGATCCATGGATCGGAAAGTCCGGGGATATTTCACGGATCAGCTGCACTAATCCAAGATCCTGCACGATTAGGGCGTCAACACCCGCATCGATGCATGCATTGACAAGCTCCTTCGCCGATTCCAATTCATCCTCGAACACGAGGATGTTTAGCGTAACGAACCCCTTCACCCCGTAACGGTGCAGGAACGACATCACTTCTGGCAGCTCGTCCGCTGTGAAATTTCTCGCTCTAACACGGGCATTAAATTTATCTACACCGAAAAAAACCGCATCCGCCCCGTTGGCTACAGCCGCCTTGAGACAATCCCAGTTCCCGGCAGGCGCCAACAGTTCGATATCTTCTCTTCTTCTATTCATAACAGCCTCCGCAGTCATATTGTGTTCTTTTGATTTATCGCAGCAGAAATATAATGGCAAAATCGGCAAATTACCGGCCGAAATCATCAAAGTCCTTTTCTATTCGTTCCAGACAAAATCTGTCCTCATTTTATCGCGTCTTGTGTCTTAGGTCAAAGGAAACTGCAGGTGTATACGATCCGTTCGAACACAGCAAAATCACATATATATAAACCTATTCATTGAATTTTCCCGGACAAGGAAGGAATGCTATAATGTAACTATGTAAACCCTTACCATTATTTTACGGAGGTGTACATTTTGAAACTTGGTGTATTTGCTGTATTATTTGCGCAAAAACCGTTGAAGGAAGCTTTAGAGTACATCGCATCCAAAGGGCTTGAGGCAGTGGAAATCGGTACCGGAAGCTATCCGGGCAACGCCCACTGTAATCCGCAGGAGCTGCTGTCCGACAGCGGCAAGCTGGATCAATTCAAGAAAACCGTCGAAGCGAGCGGGCTCATGATCTCCGCACTCAGCTGCCACGGCAATCCGCTGCATCCACAAAAACCGATTGCAAAAGAATTTCACGATAATTTAATAGAAACCATTGAGCTTGCATCGAAATTAGGCGTGCCTGTCGTCAATACGTTCTCCGGCTGTCCCGGTGATTCCGACGATGCCAAATATCCGAACTGGCCGGTCGCGCCTTGGCCAAATGACTACCAGGACCTGCTGAAATGGCAGTGGGAACAAAAGGTCATCCCTTACTGGACGGAAATCGCGAAGTTCGCACAGGAGCGCAATGTCAAAATCGGCCTGGAGCTTCATGGCGGATTCTCTGTACATACGCCGGCTACACTGCTGAAGCTGCGTGAGGCTGTTGGTGAAACGATTGGTGCGAATCTCGATCCGAGCCACATGTGGTGGCAGGGCATCGATCCGGTGCAAGCGGTGCATATTCTCGGCCGTGAAGGAGCGATCCATCACTTCCATGCCAAGGATACGACGATCGATCCGATTAACGTCAATAAGCACGGCGTCACCGACATGCAATCCTACACACTCATGCTGGACCGCGCTTGGCAGTTCCGCACCGTCGGCTACGGTCACGATGTGAAGACATGGGCTGATATTATCAGCGCCCTTCGCCTTGTCGGTTATGACTACGTCGTCAGCATTGAGCATGAAGACGGACTCATGTCAGTCGATGAAGGCTTCACGAAAGCCGTAGAAAATCTAAATCAAATTTTGATTAAAGAGCCTGTCGGCGAGATGTGGTGGGTGTAATACCCAGCATCTCCTGAACACTCAAAAGCCAACCGTGTTACAGTTTCCCATGGGGTCTGGGCAAGACCCTTGCAGGCGGGAAGCGTTAGTGACGCGGTTGGCTTTTCTTTATGGCTTAACGGTTAACGCTCATATCATCCTTAGGCTTCGTTAATGTGAGCAGAGCAGAGTCTAAAAAAAGCGGCGCCTGCTGTCATGCAGGCGCCGCTTTATCTCTATGCTTTCAGTTAAAGAATTCCCAGCCAAGTTCTGACCATTAAATAGTCAACGTACAGGAAAGCCAACAGTGCGACGATACTGAAGCCGACTGCAAATAAATTTTTCTCTTTCGCCGTAACGTTGCGTACTACAGCGATCGCAATAATAATCGTAAACAACACCATGAAAATGTCCCAAGGTGTAAATTTTCCCGCCTTTTCAGCTGTCTCTGCTGCTTCTGCTGCCAAAAACATGGAGGACCCTCCTTTTTCCCAATACCAATGTTCTGCTGTATATATGTTATCTCGATGCCAAGCAAGATGCAAGCGGTTTTTCATTCATGCTTTATTGTGTTCTAAATGGGATATCTTATCCTCAGCTGTCAAACCACAAGATGTTGATGAAAATTTTGGATTTATACAATACATATAGTAACATGCGGTTTGAACCACATCATCCCATTCGCCCTAAAAGATTTGTCAACTTTTTGAACTTTTCCAAATCCAGCAATGTATTGAATCCTAAAGCATCCCGCTGAACAGCGGAACGCGCACCTTCTAAGGCACGCGTTCAGAGCTGGGTATTCAACTTTCAACAATTAAGCTTCGACCGTTTCCCCGACTTCCTGCTTCAATCGCTGTGCGTAGTCCTCAGAGCGCTTGCGGTCTCTTTCGAGAATCGGCTTCAAATATTTGCCCGTGTACGATTGTTCCACCTGCACGACCGTTTCCGGCGTGCCTGTCGCAATGATCGTACCGCCGCCCCGGCCGCCTTCCGGGCCTAGATCGACAATGTAGTCGGCGGTTTTGATGACATCCAGATTGTGCTCGATGACGAGCACCGTTTCGCCGGAATCAACGAGACGATGCAGCACCTTCAGCAATCGGTCGATGTCATCGATATGCAGCCCGGTCGTCGGCTCATCCAGAATGTACAGCGTCTTGCCGGTGCTGCGGCGATACAGCTCTGAGGCCAGCTTCACGCGCTGCGCTTCCCCTCCGGACAAGGTCGTCGCCGGCTGACCCAGCTTCATATAGCCAAGACCCACATCCATCAGTGTCTCCAGCTTACGATGGATACGCGGAATATTTTTGAAAAATTCCGTTCCATCCTCAATCGTCATCTCCAGCACTTCATGAATGTTCTTGTCCTTGTATTTGACCTCCAGCGTCTCCCGGTTGTAACGTCTTCCCTTGCAAACCTCACAAGGCACGTACACATCAGGCAGGAAGTGCATCTCGATTTTTATAATGCCGTCGCCTTTGCACGCCTCGCAGCGTCCGCCCTTGACGTTAAAACTGAAGCGTCCTTTCTTGTAGCCGCGCACCTTCGCTTCCGGTACAGCGGAAAATACATCGCGGATGTCATCGAACACCCCGGTGTACGTCGCCGGATTCGATCTTGGCGTCCGGCCAATTGGCGATTGGTCGATGTCGACGACCTTTTCCAAATGCTCCAAGCCCAGCATTTCCTTATACGCACCTGGCCGCGTCTTCGCTCGGTTCAAATCACGGGCCAACGTTTTATATAAAATTTCATTCACCAGCGTACTTTTGCCGGAACCAGATACCCCTGTGACACAAGTAAAGACACCCAGCGGGAATTTCACCTGTACATTTTTCAGGTTGTTTTCCTTCGCGCCTTTGATCTCCAGCCAACGGCCGTCCGGCTGTCTTCGTTTCGGAGGTACAGCGATAAACTTCTTCCCGGACAAATACTGCCCCGTAATCGAATTAGGATCCTTCATGACCTGCTCCGGTGTCCCTTGTGCAATAATGTGACCGCCATGCACTCCTGCACCCGGACCAATATCGATAATATAATCTGCCGCAAGCATCGTGTCCTCATCGTGCTCCACGACAATGAGCGTGTTTCCTAAATCGCGCATATGCTCCAGTGTTTGAATAAGCCGGTCATTGTCTCGTTGGTGCAGACCGATGCTGGGCTCGTCCAGAATGTACAAGACCCCCATCAAGCTGGAACCGATCTGGGTCGCCAGACGAATCCGCTGTGCTTCTCCGCCGGAGAGCGTACCTGCCGAACGGCTTAACGTCAGATACTCTAGCCCTACATTAGCCAGGAAGCCGAGTCTTGATTGAATCTCCTTAAAGATCAGATTCGCAATCGTATATTCCTTATCTGACAGCTTTAATGAGCCAAAGAATTGTACCGCTTCGCCAATGGACAGCTCCGTTACATAAGCGATATTGCGATCGCCTACCGTCACGGCCAGAATTTCCGGCTTCAGTCGCTTCCCTTTACACGATTCACAAGGCTTCGCGCTCATGAAGCCTTCAATAAACTCCCGAATGCCGCTGGATGCGGTCTCCCGGTATCTCCGCTCCAAGTTGCGGATAACCCCCTCGAACGGAACGAGCGCTTCCTTGGTCGCTCCTAAATCATTCTCATAACGAAAGCGAATCTTCTCTCCGTTCGTCCCGTATAGAATGACCCGCATGTGCTCCTCGTCCAGCTCGGCTACGGGAATATTCGTAGAAATGCCATAGTGCTTGCATACAGCCGCTAGAAACTGTGGATAGTAGTTGGACGTGCTCCCTGCCCAAGCTTGAAAGGCGCCTTCCTCAATCGTCAGTGTCGTGTCCGGTACGAGCAGATCCGGGTCGACGATCATCTTGACACCTAAGCCGTCACAGTCCGGGCAAGCACCGAACGGGCTGTTGAACGAAAACATGCGCGGAGACAATTCATCCATGCTGAAACCACACTCTGGACAAGCAAGATTAGAGCTGAATACAAGCTCCTCTTGATCGATCACATCAACGATCAGCTTGCCGTCCGACAGCTTCAAAGCCGTCTCTATCGAATCGGCCAACCGGGTCGCGATATCTTCTTTGATGACGATCCGGTCGACCACCACCTCAATACTATGCTTCTTATTCTTCTCCAGCTGGATCGACTCCGACAAATCCTGAATCTCCCCATCAATTCTCGCCCGCACGAAGCCCTGCTTCTGAATGTCCTGCAGCAGCTTCACATGCTCTCCCTTTCTGCCGGAAACGATCGGCGCGAGAATTTGCAGCCGCGTCCGCTCCGGATATTCCATGATTCGATCCACCATCTGCTCTACGGTTTGCGAAGTGATTTCAATGCCGTGCTTCGGGCAATGGGGCCGACCGATTCGGGCATACAGCAGACGCAAATAATCATAGATTTCCGTCACTGTCCCTACTGTGGAACGAGGGTTCCGGCTCGTCGTCTTTTGATCGATTGAGATCGCCGGCGACAAGCCTTCAATAGAGTCTACATCCGGCTTATCCATTTGCCCAAGAAATTGTCTGGCATAAGCCGATAGAGACTCCACATATCTGCGCTGTCCTTCTGCATATATCGTATCGAATGCGAGAGACGATTTACCGGAGCCGCTGAGCCCCGTCAGAACGACAAATTTGTCCCTTGGGATGGTCACGTCAATATTTTTTAAATTGTGGGCTCTAGCCCCTTTGATAACGATTTGATCTTTACCCAATCGTCGCCACTCCTTTTATATAAAACCGCATGCTATACCAACTATTCTGCGGCTTTCAGCTCCAAGATCGCGTCACGCAGCTCAGCAGCCCGTTCAAATTGCAGGTTTTTGGCTGCTTCCTTCATATCCGCTTCCAATCGCTCGATGACTGCCATCCGGTCTTTCTTCGACATCTTCGTCAGCTGTTTATCGTTTGCCAAATATTCCGCTTTATTCTCGGCGACCTTCGTCGCTTCGATCACATCGCGAATCTTCTTCTTAATCGTTTGCGGCGTAATGCCGTGTTCTTCGTTATATGCCAGTTGAATTTTCCGTCTCCGCTCCGTCTCATAGATCGCCTTCGTCATCGAGTCGGTCATTTTGTCGCCGTACATAATGACGCGTCCTTCCGAGTTCCGCGCAGCGCGTCCAATCGTCTGAATTAGGGAACGCTCCGAACGCAGGAATCCCTCCTTATCGGCGTCAAGAATGGCCACCAGGGACACCTCCGGCAGATCGAGTCCTTCCCGCAGCAGGTTAATGCCGACCAGCACATCAAACACACCTAAACGGAGATCGCGAAGCAGCTGCATCCGCTCCAAGGTCTTAATATCCGAGTGCAGATATTTCACCTTTATGCCGATCTCCTTCAAATAGTCGGTCAAATCCTCGGACATTTTCTTCGTTAAGGTCGTGACCAGCACCCGTTCGTCCTTCTGGATGCGTTCGTTGATTTCACCGATTAAATCATCGATTTGTCCCTGCGTCGGGCGCACCTCGATGATCGGATCGACTAGACCCGTCGGACGTATAATTTGCTCTACGACAGTCGGGCAGTGCTCCTGCTCGTAAGGCCCCGGCGTCGCCGAGACATAGATGATCTGGTTCACCTTGCGCTCGAATTCCTCGAACTTCAAGGGCCGATTGTCCAGCGCGGATGGCAGGCGAAATCCATGCTCTACTAAGACATTTTTGCGCGCTTGGTCGCCGTTGTACATGGCCCGAATTTGCGGCAGGGTCACATGGGATTCGTCGATGACCACGAGAAAGTCGTCAGGGAAGAAATCAAACAAAGTATACGGTGTGGCCCCTCGTTCACGGAATGTGAGCGGACCGGAGTAGTTCTCGATTCCGGAGCAAAAGCCCATCTCCAGCATCATCTCAATATCATAACGGGTTCTCTGCTCTAGTCTCTGCGCCTCCAGCAGCTTCCCTTTGTCCCGGAGCTCCGCAAGACGCTCCTCCAGCTCCCGTTCGATATTTTTAATCGCTACCTTCATCTTCTCCTCATGTGTCACGAAGTGGGAGGCAGGGAATATCGAAATGTGCTCGCGCTCACCGAGAATTTCCCCCGTCAGCACGTCTATTTCCGTAATACGGTCAATTTCGTCGCCGAAAAACTCAACCCGTACCGCCTGCTCTCCATGTGAAGCCGGGAAGATCTCCACGACATCGCCCCGAACCCGAAACGTACCTCGCGTAAAATTAATATCATTACGCTGATACTGCACATCGACCAGACGGCGTAAAATTTCGTTGCGCGGCTTCTCCATCCCTACGCGCAGCGAAACCATCAAGTCCCGGTATTCCTCCGGCGAACCCAAGCCGTAAATGCAGGATACGCTCGCCACAATAATAACATCGCGCCGTTCAAACAGAGACGCCGTAGCCGAGTGGCGCAGCTTGTCGATTTCATCGTTAATGCTGGAATCCTTCTCGATGTAAGTGTCCGTCGAAGGAACATAAGCTTCAGGCTGATAATAATCGTAATAGCTGACGAAGTATTCTACCGCGTGATTCGGAAAAAACTCTTTAAACTCGCTGCACAGCTGCGCAGCCAACGTCTTGTTATGAGCGATGACCAGTGTCGGCCGATTCAGCTCCGCAATCGTATGGGCGATCGTAAAGGTTTTCCCTGTACCCGTTGCCCCGAGCAGCGTGACATGCTTTTCTTTATTTTGAATGCGCCGAACCAATTCCTCAATCGCTTTAGGCTGATCGCCTTGGGGACTATAATCCGATACTACTTGAAACGGTTTACTGCTCATAATCAAATCACTCAAATGGATTCCTCCCTTCATGAATGACAAGCTAATGAAGACCTTCGATTAACGCACTATATTTGTAAGGCTTGTTCTGGTGTTCCAAACTCAGGCCTGTATACAATCTGCAGTCAAAAATACATCTAATTAGGACAAATAGGAATATTTGTTCCCATCCAAGTCATTATACTTCTTTTCGCTTATGCTTGCAAACGACTAGCGGTTCATTTTTTTGCCTATGCTCGTGGCCGGATGCATTTATTTTAGCAAAGGCTTCGAAACGCACAAAATCCGCAAGCTCATGCTCACGGATCTCTTCGCACTCTCATTACAAAGCTTCCTCTTGCCTTTCCGCCGCTCCGCTGGCAGGTCTTCTTCTCCAACCGGAAAACTTCATTGCGATGTAGCTCCAAATCGGTTCAGAGCTTAATCTGGCATAGCTTGACGCATCGTCATCCGGTGCTAAAATAATGCCGAGCTGATGATGCTCGCCGGAATATATCGCACGCTGGAGAAAACGGCTTTCCCCTTCGTGATTGATAACCTCCAGCTTACAGTACGCCGACTGCACTCCTAATGCGGTATGCATCTGTTCTTTCGTATTCACTTTCACACCATTCACCTTGGAGATTCTCTCTCCCGGCAGAAGACCCATTTGCTCTGCAGGCGTGCCGGGGATAATGCCTAGGATCTTCAGGCCGTCTCCGTCATGAACAAAATAAGGCGGTTTGCGATCCTCCTGCATCCGGCTGTACAGAATGATGCCTTCGTGCAGACCAATTGTCAGCAGCGCGGTGAGCGGCACGAGCACGTCTACATATTCCGTACAAACCGCGAAAGCAAGCACGATCAGGGCGTAACCGGCGAGATATAAAGACGTCTGCCGTATTTTGGACGCCGGGAGCTGCGTTTTGACCAGCTCGCCGAATCCCATCAGCACAGGAAACGCAAGCAGCGCCATCCCTCCGTTCCACATGCCCTGCCCCAGCAGTGGTGTCCATGGAAGCTCGAATCCGCCGCCGCTGGGGACGATGAGCAGCAGCGGCACTGGCCAGAAGCCTTGGATATGATAACCGCCAACGATTTTGCCCCGCTTCCCTTCCAGAAACAGAGGACTTTCCATTCTAGCGCTCTTTCTTCGCATTAGAAAAGCTTCCACCAAATGAAGCAGTGCAACAAGCGCGAATAGAGAAGGCATATGAATCTCATTCACGCCCTGGACGAACCAGCCGATCCCCGCTGCGTCCTCCCACTCTGGAAACCGTGAAGTCAGCGTCTGGACTAGACCTAATACCCCTGCCGCATACGCGAAGCATAAATATCGGACATGAATCAGCGTAAGCAGCAAAGACACGATCCACAGCAGCAGCATCGCCTTGGCGGTTAATGCTGCTCCGATAAACGCCATCAAGATGGAAGCCGCACCGCCTGCTCCAATCCCCCACAGCACAATTCTCCACGTATAACCGCCCCAGTAATGAAGCTTGCTGTGAAACATTTTGCGGTCCAAATAGATTTGTTTACGCACCTGCAGCAGTACGAACAGAACGGAAATATAGTAAAAAGGCTGGCCCAGCAGCTGTAAAAACACACTCCAGCCCTGCTGAAGCCCATCCGCTGCGAACTGCATCATCATTCAGGACTCCTTACTTCGTAGTATTGGTAAAAATGAACTTATATAGACCCTACATTGTCGAGTGATTCCTTCAACTATAAAAAAGAGAGGTCATCTATAAAAAGATGATCTCTCTTCATTTCGATATTTTTCAGTTAAATTCCTTCTCCGAACGCGAGATTCGCTCTTGCCAATTTTTTTATGGACTGACGCTTTACGCTGGATCCGCCCAATTACTCAATAAGCTTCGTAAGCTCAGTGAGTGCTCTCTGCAGCTGCACGTCAGATTTTTTATCTCGCAGCTTGCTGACGAACGCCTCCTCAATCGCCGTAGCGGTCGCCTCATCGACGATTCCGGTCATCGAAATATTATGAACTTTCTGGAAGGCTTTCACCGCAAGCTCCGTCTGTTCGCTGAAATATCCATCGTGGCGGTCCGGCTTAAATCCTAGTCCCTCCAACATCAGCTGCAGGCTTCGAATGTCACTGCTGTTATCATCACGCTGCATCGTTGTATCCTTCGGAAGCACCGTTGCCAGCGCATATTCAGGCAGGTCCACGACAATATCCGGCTGAACCCCCTTCTTATTCACATTATTCCCTTCAGGCGTTAGCCATTTGGCAATAGTAATCTTCAGATTGCTGCCATCCTCTCCGCCGCTGTCAAAGGTGGACTGTACCAAGCCTTTGCCGAAGGTCGGCTGACCAATGACGGTAATGCCTGCAGATTCCTGCATCGCAGCCGCCATAATTTCTGAAGCACTCGCGCTTCCTTCATTAACGAGTACAACGATCGGATACGATTTTCCCTTTGCCTCCGATACTTCTTTTTGGCGAACACCATTCCCATCCTCTACTTGCACAATGATTTTGCCTTCAGGGATAAAAGGTTCTACCAAATCGATGACAATCGGCAAAATACCGCCGGGATTGTTGCGCAGGTCGACTACTAAACCTTTCATGTCCTGCTTCTCCAGCGCCTCGAGCTGTTCATGGAAGCTGTCGGCCGTGTTCATAGCAAACTGGGTAATATCCATATAACCGATATTGCCCTCCAGCATTTCCGAATGAACCGTCTCGACATCAATATCATCGCGGACGATCACAAATTCCATCGGCTCCGATTTCCCTTGACGAATCACTTCGAGCTTCGCTTCTGTTCCTTTCGGACCTCTAATTTTCGCTACGGCCTCGTTCAAAGTGAGTCCTTCTAACGATTCACCGTTTACAGAAAGAATAACGTCTTTCGGAAGCAGACCGGCTTTGTCTGCAGGAGAATCTTTAATCGGAGCGACGATGGTCACCTTGCCTTGTTCCAATGTAACCTCTGCACCTACACCGGAAAACTGTGATTCGATGACCGATTCATTGAACTGTTTGGCCTGTTCCGCGTCCATATACACCGAATATGGATCGTCCAGCGACTGAAGCATACCGTCGATCGCACCGTCGATGATCTCTTCTCCGTCGGTCTTTTGATAAAATTTGTCCTGAATCAGCCGATACGTCGTAGCAATTTTCTGTATTTGCTGTTCGGTCATGCCGTTCTGTTTCCAAACCGCATCGTCCTCATTCCCAGCATCTGCAGCCGAATCATTCCCGCTGCCTAAGACAGAAGATTCCCACGCGTCCATTACATTAGGAACTAATAGAGTCAGCATGCTTCCCGCGAGCATGGCTACCACCACGAGTACAGCCAGAGTCCGTCCGTTCCACTTCATCCGCTTCACCACCTTAAGCCCGTCTCATTATCGTTGTAGTATATGATGAGCTCGTACAATTTATGTTTTGACTAAACGATTTAAAAAAGCCCGAAAATCGGACTTTTTTAAATAAGCTCTATATTTTAAGGATAAATAAGTTCGGTTAAAAATTCAAATAATCCTCCGGATTGACAATCTCGTCTCCATTGTTTTTCCGTACTTCGAAGTGCAAATGATTGCCGGTAGAGCTGCCGGTCGTCCCGACCTCACCAATCTTCGTGCCTTGGCTCACCTGCTCACCGTTCGATACCGCAATGCTGCGCATATGGGCGTACAGTGTCCACAGACCGTTGCTGTGCTCAATGATGACAACATTGCCGTACCCACCCCAACGATCCGCGTGAATCACCGTACCGGAAGCCGCCGCTAAAACATCCGTGCCTCCAGGTGCACCGACGTCCACACCTTTATGGAATTCTTGTCTGGCTCCCGTAATCGGGTCAATCCGGTAACCGTAGTTCGATGTTTTCGAGTACTTCTGCGGCAACGGATAAGCAAAATCGCCGCTGCCGCCCGTCCCCCCGGAATTCCCTCGGGAAGCTGCAGCTGCCGCCTGCTGCTGAGCGATAATCTCTTGTTTTTGCGCATTCAGCTGTGAAGTTTGCGCGGCAATCGCCATAAGCGACTGCTCCTCTTCTTCTGTAATATGCTCCAAATGGGCTTGCTGTTCCTGCAAGGAGGCAATCATCACTTCTTTTTTCTTTTCCTGGACGAGCAGGTTCTCGTGAATTTGTTCCATCTCCTCGTAACTTTCCGTTAAGGATGCGAGCATATTCTCGATCTCTACTTTTTTCTGGGCAATGATTTCCTGATCTCGCTTATTCTGCTCCAAAATCGACTTATCCTGATCGGCCAGCGACTTCAAACCGTTAAACCGATCTAGAAAATCGGTGAAGCTCGTCGAGCTGAGCAGCACTTCCATATAAGAGACACTGCCGTTCATATAGATAATGCGCAGCCGGGACTGCAGCTTTTGGTCTCTCGCAATGACACGGTCTATCGCGTCTTGAAGATTTTTCTCCGCGGTAGACAATTCGAGTTCGGTTGATGTAATATCCGCCTGCAACGTCTTTAACTGTTGATCCGCTTCGGCAATTTGCGCCACCAACGCATCCAGATCGGTCTCTGCTTCCATAATCGCTGAATCGAGCTCAACCATTTGATTTTTTGCTTCTTCCGAACGCTGCTTCGCAGCCTGCTGCTCTTGTCTCAGCTTCTCCAGCTGCTGATCGATGTCTCTAACGTTTGTATAGGCTTGTCCCTCATTGGGTGATGTTACGCTGATCACAACTAAGGCTGCCAGCACGAAGAAAATGATTGCCTTCTTCAACCCTGCTCCTCCTAACCCATTTTGGAAAAAATAAATGAATGCCCTTAACCCATTACACCTTTAAGAATTTTCGGATAGACAACGTACTGCCAAATACACCTAACAATATACCGATCACAACTAAAGACCCGCCAACGGAATATATCACATCAGACATCGGAAGCAGGCTCATATCCATGAGAGCCAGATCCAATCTGGTGGCATCGACCAGCTCCCAATAGCCGAACATTAAGATCGCCATAGGGATAACGGATCCGATCAGGCCGAGAAGCGCACCTTCTATGAAGAACGGCCAACGAATGAAACCGTTGGTTGCCCCGACCAGCTTCATGATCGAAATTTCACGGCGCCGGCTCATGATGGTAATCTTGATCGTGTTGGCGATCAAGAACATCGCCGTAAACGCTAGTAAGGCGACTAGTACGAGACCGATGTTGCGAATCGTATTGGTCACTTTGAACAGCGTCTCTACGGTGCCTTTGCCGTAGTTAATATCGATAATCGGCGGAGGATTTTTGCCTTCGTTGATTTTTTCGATTTGCGCGGCGACATTCGCTACGTTGCGAGGCTCGTCCGCACGAACGACGAATGAATCGGGCAGCGGATTTTTATCTCCTTCATAGCCCTCTACCACTTCACCGAGCTTTTCTTTCAAACTTTCAAGGCCTTCTTCCTTCGACACGAAGCGGATTTCATTCACCCCGCCAATCGCGCCGATCTCGTTTTGAATCGATTTCAGCTGCTCGTCATCGACGATGACATCCAGGTAAACGCGGATTTCCACTTGCTCTTCAAATTCACCGGCCAGATGATCCACGTTCAATGCCAATAAGGAGAAAACACCTAATATAAATAATGAAATCGCGATGGCGCTCGTCGAAGCGAAAGACATCCAGCCGTTGCGGAATACGCTTTTGCTGCCTTCCCGGACGTGCCGGCGTATGGTGCTAATCTTCATAACCGTATTCACCTCTGTATTGATCCCTCACGATTTTACCGCCTTCAATCGCGATCACCCGTTTTCGGAACGTATTTACAATATCTTTGTTATGGGTGGCCATGACAATGGTCGTTCCTCGCAAGTTGATTTCCTCAAGCAGCTTCATAATGCCGATGGAGGTCTCCGGGTCAAGATTCCCTGTCGGCTCGTCAGCAATAATGACGCTCGGATTATTGACAATCGCGCGTGCGATCGATACCCGCTGCTGCTCTCCGCCTGAAAGCTGGGAAGGAAGAGACTGCGCTTTGTGCTTCAACTTGACCAAATCGAGGACTTCCAAGGTACGTTTGCGGATCATTTTCTTCGGCGCTTCGATGACCTCCATCGCGAAGGCCACATTCTCATAGATTGTCAGCTGGGGAAGCAGTCTGAAATCCTGAAAAATGACGCCTATATTTCTGCGGATGTATGGGATTTTGCGCTGTTTGAGCTTAGCGAGGTTAAAGCCGTTGACAAAGATTTGCCCTTTCGTTGGCTTTTCCTCCCGGTACATCATTTTCATAAAAGTCGATTTCCCCGCTCCGGAGGGACCGACAACATATACAAATTCATTACGATCAATTTTTACATTGATGCCTTGGATTGCCGCATTCCCGTTCGGATACGTCTTCCATACATCCTGCATCTCAATCACGCACATCACATCTCCTCATGTTGTTAGCCGTAAGCAGTAAGTGTCCAAAATTTAACTTTTCAAGAGAAGTCATGCTTTTACGGGAACATTCAGTCAAATCGCTATGGTTCCACATGCCATACTTAAAGTTCGACACAAAGCTCTAAAATCCTTTCATTTCAAAGAAAAAGCAACAGCATTTATGCCCCCGCCCATTATATCACGGACCTTTTGTCACGATCTGATGGCGAAGAGCCAATAACATGGATAAGCCCTTCCATACGCTCATATACATGGTTATAAGCTGACTTTCTGCAAATATTTCCGCCTTGTATTTATGGCTTACAGTTCGTCAGCCAGCAAGAACAATAACGAGAAAACGGAAGTGATCATGATGCTGCCCCCAGCCTGGCAACCGCGACTTAAAAAGCTGTGCATTGGACTCGGGCTCGCCGCTGTTGTCCTGCTGCTTTCTATTTACTTTTACGGCAAGGTAAACCGGGTCCCGCCGCAGATGACCATCAACGGAAACTCCCTTCCTTCATTCAGCTACAAACAGCTGGCACAAGCACTGTACTCGCTCGAAGCAGAGCTGCAGCAGCTTACGGTGACACTGCACGCAGAGAAGCCTTGGCCGCATGAGGCAAAGCTAACCGCACAGCAGCTCGGGGTATACACGAATGCCAAGGAAATCATTCATGATCTGCATGAGCTGCGTCAAGGGTCGATTTGGCAAAAAGCCGCGAAGCGCTGGGAAAACCGTTCGAAAAACTGGGAGCTCCGCGTGTATGTAAACAATGATACGCTGCAGAAAACCATTACACAGCAGTGGAAAGCGATGCATGACATGCAGCCGGTCAATGCGAAACGGGAGCTGACTGCAAAAGACCAAATCCGATATGTCCCTGAAAAAAGTGTGTTCCGAGCGGATCTTGCCAAGCTGCAAAATCTAATCACCGCACAGCTGCAGATGCAGCTCGATCAAAGCCCGCTGCTCACGCCGAAGCTGCCTGACCGTATGGCGCTCCCGCTGCGAGTCGTACAGCCGACCGTCACGGTTGATATGCTGAAGCAGCAAGGCATTGAGCAGCTTGTGAGTGAATTTACGACAACGTTCCCGACCAGCCAAAGCGGCAGAAACCACAACATACAAGCTACCGCCAAAGCGCTGGATATGACCGTCCTGAAGCCCGGTGAGGAATTCGACTATGGCAAGATTATCGAAGAAACCCGCAGTGCATACGGGTTCAAGGAAGCCCCGGTCATTTTGAACGGAAAAATGGTGCCCGGTATCGGAGGCGGGATTTGCCAAGTCTCGTCGACGCTGTACAATGCCATTCTATTGTACGGACTGGACGCTTCGGAGCGCCGGAACCATTCCCTGCCCGTCAGCTACGTGCCGCTCGGACTGGACGCGACTTTTTCCACCGGGTATATCAATTTCAAATTCAAAAACACGACCAAGCATCATTTATTGATTCATGCTGAAGTAATAGACGGATCCATTACCGTCAAGCTGTTCGGGAAAAGAACAGATCCCTATACCTATTCGCTGCGGTCAGAAGTGATCGAAACGATTGAACCGACCGTCAAATATGTACATAACGGAAAGCTCTCGCCAGGGGAAACGGAGACCATACAGAAAGGAAAACCCGGTTACGTCGTCAAGACAGTTCGCGTCAAAAAGCAAGACGGCAAAGTTATCAGTACGGAGGAACTTTCGAAGGACAGATACAATGCACGTCCCACCATTATCGCAGCCAATTTGGAGGGAATTGAATCGAAGACTGAAAAAAGGCCGAAGAAGCAAATTATTGAAGATGGCGTCGAAGCTCCATCGTTTGGGGACAACGGGTCACCTGAGCCGATGGAAACCTTCTTCCCTTATGAATGACCCGAAGATCGCAAGAGCAGTACGCGATATTTGTAGTGCAAAGAAATCTTTTAGAAGCCTCTGCATATACTATTTCCATTCCGATGATGTGTCCTCCGGACGCGGGTGGACCTCCTGATTTGATTTCGTGTGACAGAAAGGGAGAGGAAACAATAAGATGAACAACCTACACATGCGCTGGGCGGGATGGATAATGATGATGCTGTGCGGCTGTTTCGTGCTTGCCAGCTGTGGACATCAAGTTGTGCATGCTTCCTTTTTGAAACAGGGTGAGTTCGAGGTGTTTCTAGAGCTGCCGGACACAGAGCTGCATGCAGGCGAAAGCTTTGTCGCCGAGACCTCGCTCGTCAACTTAACAGACAAAACGTATGAAATTCACCACGGAGTGCCGCTCATTTTCATTGAAATTGAGACGGATCATTGGTCCGATGTGGAGCCCAAGGTGAATCTAGTATTGGATGTGGAGGCTACGATGAACCCCCATGAAGTGTACGATCCCGATACCGAAAATTTCATTAATGGGCGCCGTACCCTCATGATTACGTCACCCGGTAAATACAGACTGACCGCGTCCGCTCACTTCAACGTGTACAATCCAGACAAGGAAAAGTATGAAGGCGTTGTGCTCCGTTCGGAACCGATGGAAGTCGAAGTGAAGCCATGAGTGAAAGAGGTTGGATGCTCTGAAAGTGAGGATGTATAGTGAAAGTTGAATTACGCAGGCGCTCCTCCACCAGATACGAGACCCTTCCCTCGTATTCGGCGCCTGCTTACATCACGCAACATGGGGCATCTCGTTTTTTGGGGATGAAATGAAATAAGCTAGACTCCACCGCGATTCACAGCAGCGGAGTCTAGCTTATTTTGAGCTATTAAAAATGTATTAAACCACGATCTTCCATATCATCGAAATACCATCAATGGCGGTTTCCTAGGCTATTGCTCTTATTTTTCCTCTACCGCCGACTTCTCGGCTACCCACTGTCTGGTTTGCTCCAGCGCCGCTTCCGCACGCACAATTGCGCCTTCCACCTGTGGTTTGGCCGTTCCGCCGTATACGTTCCGTGCATTCACGACTTGCTCCGGCTTCAGTACTTCGTAGATATCCCCATCGAACAGCTCCGAGAACTGACGGAACTCGTCCAATTCTAGATGGAGCAGGAATTTGTGATGCTGAATGCAGTACAGTACCGTTTTTCCAATGACTTCATGCGCCTGACGGAACGGCAGTCCCTTATTCACCAAATAATCGGCGATATCGGTCGCATTCGAGAAATCCTGATTCACGGCTTGTCTCATCTGTTCGCCGTTCACCTTCATCGTGGCGATCATCGGCGCAAACAGCTGCAGTGCTCCCTGCAGTGTCTTCACCGTATCCAGCATGCCCTCTTTGTCCTCCTGCATGTCCTTGTTGTATGCGAGCGGCAAAGATTTCAGCAGTGTCAGCAGGCCGACCAAATGGCCGTACACGCGGCCGGTCTTTCCACGGACCAGCTCCGGTACGTCCGGATTTTTCTTCTGCGGCATAATGCTGCTGCCGGTGCAAAACGCGTCGTCCAGCTCAACGAAGTTAAACTCGGTGCTCGACCAAAGGATCAGCTCCTCGCTCATCCGCGACAGGTGCATCATAATCAGTGAGGCCGCAGCCAAGAACTCTACGATAAAGTCACGGTCGCTGACCGCGTCAAGACTGTTCTCGTATACCGAAGCAAAGCCCAACTGCTCCGCCACGAAATGGCGATCGATCGGGAACGTCGTTCCCGCCAACGCCCCTGCGCCGAGGGGAAGCACGTTAATCCGCTTGTACGCATCCTGCAGCCGTTCGATGTCTCGTTGGAACATCGAAACATAAGCCAGGAGATGATGTGCGAACAAAATCGGCTGAGCCCGCTGGAGATGGGTATATCCCGGCAGGATCGTGGACGTATGCTGCTTCGCCTGCAGCAGCAGCGCCCCCTGCAGCTTTTCCAGCATATCGACGAATTCTACGACTCTGCGGCGCAAATATAAGTGCATGTCCGTTGCCACTTGGTCGTTACGGCTTCTGCCCGTATGCAGCTTGCCCCCTACGGGGCCGATTTCTTCAATAAGCATGCGTTCCACATTCATGTGAATGTCCTCATCGCCGATCGTATATTCCGCTTCGCCGCTGCGAATTTTTTGAAGCACCTTTTGCAGGCCCTCACGAATCGTCTGCGCGTCTTCTTCCGGAATAATACCTTGCTTGCCCAGCATCGTCACATGGGCAAGGCTGCCCTGAATATCTTCCTCGGCCAGCTCTTGATCAAAGCCGATGGAAGCTGTATATTCCTCAACGAGCTGGTTTGTTTTCTTCGTAAACCGTCCGCCCCACAATTTCGACACGTATGTAGCTCCTTCCTCATCCGCTTGCTTGTTTCACCATAACACATCGGTGTGCTATGGCGCATGAATATTTGAGGCCGCTGTGCACTTATGGCAAACAGCGGCTCGCCTGCAATCTATTTGCTTTGCTGTACACCGGCCGACACTTTCAAGCGCAGCGCGTTCAGCTGAATAAAGCCTGTGGCGTCGTCTTGATTGTATGCTTGTGTCGGATCGGCTTCCATCGTTGCAATATCCGGATTGTACAAGCTGACCGGACTTTGTACACCGGCGGTGATCACATTGCCTTTGTACAGCTTCACTTTTACTGTTCCGGTTACGTTCTTCTGGCTCTCCGTCACTAAAGCCTGCAAGCAAAGACGTTCTGGAGCAAACCAGAAGCCGTTATATACCAATGTGGCGTATTTGGAGATAAGGCTGTCCCGCAAATGCATTACGTCGCGATCCATCGTCAGAGATTCCATGACGCGATGAGCGTGGAACAAAATCGTTCCGCCCGGTGTCTCGTATACACCGCGGCTCTTCATGCCGACGAAACGGTTCTCCACCATATCCACGCGGCCAATGCCGTGCTTGCCGCCCAATTCGTTCAGCTTCTCCATCACTTGAAGCGGCGTCATCGACTCACCGTTCAAGCCGGTGCAGTTGCCCTGCTCGAAGCTGAGCTCCAGATACTCCGGCTGATCCGGCGCATCCTCAGGAGATACGCTGAGCACGTACATTCCCTTATTTTCTTCACTGCTGGCGTCAAACCACGGATCTTCCAGCATGCCGCTCTCGTAGCTGATGTGCAGCAGGTTGCGGTCTGTGGAATACGGCTTCGCCGCCGTTGCCTTCACTTCAATGCCCTGCTTCTCGGCGTAAGCGATCATTTCCGCACGGCCTGGAAACTGCTCGCGGAACTGCGGGTCACGCCATGGCGCGATGACTTTGATCTCAGGTGCCAAAGCGGCCGCCGCCAATTCGAAGCGAACTTGGTCGTTGCCTTTACCGGTTGCACCATGTGCAATCGCCGTAGCTCCCTCTGCACGAGCGATCTCGACCATCCGCTTCGCAATTAATGGGCGAGCGATGCTTGTTCCAAGCAAATATTGACCTTCATACAATGCTCCCGCTTGAAACATTGGATAAATAAAGTCCTTGGCAAACTCATCGCGCAGGTCGTCAATGTACACTTTGGAGGCTCCGGTTTTGATCGCTTTTTCTTCAAGTCCTTCCAGCTCATCCTGCTGACCCACGTCAGCCGTGAATGCAATGACCTCCGCATCATACGTTTCCTTCAACCATGCCAAAATAACAGATGTATCTAATCCGCCGGAATAGGCGAGTACGATTTTCTCTTTTGCCACTTGCAGCTCATCCCTTTCAACATCAAAATAACAGCTGTGTATATGTTCGGCGAAACGGCAGCGGTTCGCCGCCGTCTCAGCTTGGTTTCTTTATTAAAAGTGTTACGCCATCAAAGCCGCCATAACCGCTTTTTGCGCATGAAGACGATTTTCGGCTTGATCAAAAATGACCGAGTTCGCTCCATCGATCACACCTTCCGATACTTCCTCCCCGCGATGGGCCGGCAAGCAGTGCATGAACAGATAATCTTCCTTCGCGTATTTCACAAGCTCCTCATTCACTTGGAAGTTTTTGAATGCCTGCTCCCGCTCCTGCTGCTCTGCTTCGAAGCCCATGCTGGCCCAGACATCGGTGTATATTACGTCTGCATCCGAGATGGCTTCCTTCGGATCGTTCGTTACGAGCAGCGAGCCTTCGTTCTGCGCCGCATGCTCCTTCGTCATTTCCGTCACTTCCGCATCCGGCATATAGTTATCCGGACTAGCTACTGCCATATGCATGCCGAGCTTTGCAGCGCCCATCATGAGCGAATGCGCCATGTTGTTGCCGTCTCCGATGTAGGCGACCTTCAGGCCCTTCAGTTTACCCTTAATCTCATAAACGGTCTGATAGTCGGCAAGCGCCTGGCACGGATGGTATAGATCCGTCAAACCGTTAATGACCGGAATCGTCGCACCTCTCGCCAGCTCTACCACACCACGATGAGCAAACGTGCGGATCATAATGCCGTCCAAATAACGGGACATGACCTGCGCCGTATCCCAAATCGTCTCTCCCCGTCCAAGCTGGAGATCATTACGGCTTAAAAATAAAGCATGGCCTCCGAGCTGAAACATGCCCACCTCGAAAGAAACCCGCGTTCTGGTAGATGATTTTTCGAAGATCATTCCCAGCGTCTTCCCTTTCAGCGGATGAAAGACTTCTCCGGACTTTTGCTTCTTCTTCAACTCGATTGCAAAATCGATTAAGTATCGAATCTCGTCAGGTGAGTAGTCCGCCAACGACAAGAAATCCCTTCCTTTAAGCTGCATTGCAATATCCTGCTTCGTCATCGTTTCTGTCATCTCTCAGACTCCCTTCATCCTTATATGCACTTCATGATGATGAAGACACCGATGCGGTATCAAACACCACGTTATGAATCGTATTTACCGCTTGATCTATCTCTTCTTCGGTCACGAGCAAATTCGGCAGCAAGCGCAGTACGTTCGGCCCCGCCTGAACCGCCAGCAGCCCTTTCTGTTGAGCTTTGGCAATATACTCTCCGACAGGCTCCGAAAATTCGATGCCGACCATAAGACCTTTGCCGCGGATCTCCACGAATTGCGGATGGCCGCTCAGTGCGGTGCTCAGCTTCTGCTTCAACAGCTCACCCATTTCGGCTGCACGCTGAGGCAGATTTTGCCCCGTGATGGTTTCCACAACGGCCAGGCCGGTCGCCGCCGCAATAGGAGTGCCACCGAAGGTCGTTCCGTGTGATCCCGCACCAAATGCTTCCTTCAGCTTCGCTTTACCCAGCATCGCGCCGATCGGAAATCCGTTGCCTAAGCCCTTGGCTAATGTGAAAATATCCGGCTCCAGCCCGTAGTGCTCGAAGGCGAACATTTTACCGGTTCTGCCCATGCCGGTTTGAATCTCGTCGACGATGAGCAGCAAGTCATGCGCTTCGCACAGTCTTACGATTTCCTTCACAAACTGGGGATCCGCCGGATTGACGCCGCCTTCGCCTTGCACCATCTCCAGCATAATCGCGCAGGTCTTATCCGTGATCACATTTTGAAGCGCTGCTGCATCGTTATACGGCGAGTAGACAAATCCCTCGGGCAGCGGATGGAAGCCTTCCTTCACCTTATCCTGTCCCGTCGCCGTTAGTGTCGCCAATGTTCTGCCGTGGAATGATTGCTGGAATGTAATCACTTCATAACGATCTTTTTTCAGCACTTGATGATTATATCTTCTAGCCAGTTTGATCGCGGCTTCATTCGCTTCCGCCCCGCTGTTGCAGAAAAATACCGCATCCGCGCAGCTGATTTCTGTCAGCCGCTTCGCCAGCTTTTCCTGGTTCGGGATATGGAACAGATTGGACACATGCCACAGCTCATCAAGCTGCTGCTGCAGCTTTTCCTTCACTGCCGGATGGGCATGCCCTAAGTTCGTTACGGCTAGCCCGCTCATAAAATCTAAATATCGATTTCCTTGATCATCCCACAGCCAGCTTCCTTCTCCCTTCACTAATGCAATGGGATATCTGGCGTAAGTCGGAAACAACGCATGTTGTTGCTCCATAGAGATTCTCTCCCTTCCGTTTATCCATGACCGCCTGCCATGTGATGATGTCTCCCTACATATGACGATGCAGCACCGCTTCGGGATGCAGCTGTCTTCATAATCACTGCGATTTGCGAATCCGCGTCCCCTCGGCTTCTCCTCGCAGTACTCTGCCGAGCACGCCCGGCTTCGTACCGCTGACAATGACAACCTCGGACACTCCGCCCTGCAGACACTTCAGTGCTGCTTTCACTTTCGGAATCATGCCGCCGTAGATTTCGCCGCTTTGGATCATTTCCTGGATTTCTGCTTCCGTCGTCGCCGGCAGGATGACCTTCTCTCCATTCACGGTTTTCATCATCCCCGGAACGTCCGTCACGACGATAAGATGCTCCACGCCAAGGGATGCAGCCACTGCTCCTGCTGACGTGTCAGCATTAATGTTATACCTTTGTCCCTTCGCATCAATACCCAGCGGCGCAATGACAGGGATCGCTCCAAGCCCAATGATGCCCTCAATCAGATCCGCACGCACCTGTGTGACGTCTCCTACAAAGCCGATCTCCTCATGACCTTCCACCGGCTGCGCTTCGATCAAATTGCCGTCAATCCCGCTTAGTCCGATCGCGTGCGCCCCTGCTTGATTGAGCTTGCGCACGATCTGTTTATTGATTTGGCCGGAGAGCACCATCTCTACCACATCAAGTACTTCTTCACTTGTTTTGCGCAGTCCATTCACAAATTGTGTTGGAATTTCCAGCTTTTCGAGCGTTGCCGAAATTGCAGGTCCTCCGCCATGTACAATAACCGGTACGATCCCATCCGATTGCAGCTGTTTTAATTCTTCGAAAAAAAGGTCAGGAAGAGCAGCCAACGTGCTCCCCCCGCATTTCATCACAAATGATGGCATAACTGCAGTTCTCCTTTGATCTCTTGCTTTTACCCAAATTCCGTTCATTCCGGCTTAAGTACGGTAAGCGGCATTAATTCGAACATATTCGTAGGTCAAATCGCAGCCCCAAGCAACCGCTGATCCAGGTCCATCATTCAAATCCACCTGAATGTGCACGAGGTCCGCGACCTTTAAATATTCGCAAGCCGCATCATCATCGAACGGCACCGGTGCGGACTGCTCCAGCACTTTAAAATCGCCGACGGCAATATCTACCTTCTCGGTGCTGACCTGCACACCCGCACGTCCTACGCATGCAATAATGCGTCCCCAGTTCGCATCAGCTCCGAATAAAGCCGTCTTCACCAGGCTCGAACCCATGATCGTCTTGGCGATGGCACGTGCTCCGTCCGTCGTTGGCGCTCCGGTCACTCGAACCTCGACCAGCTTCGTAGCTCCTTCGCCGTCACGGGCAATCGCCTTGGCGAGCACCTCCGCCACATAGCGGAACGCGTCTGCGAAAGCTTGCCAATCGGGGTGCTGCGGCGTCAATGGATTGTTGCCGGCCAGACCGCTGGCCATTGCCACCAGCATATCGTTCGTGCTGGTGTCGCCATCCACCGTGATCATGTTGAACGTCACATTCGTCACTTCACGCAGCAGACTTTGAAGGACAGACGACTCAATCTGCGCATCCGTCGTCATGAAGCCCAGCATCGTCGCCATGTTCGGATGAATCATACCCGAACCTTTAGCTGCGCCGGAGATGATCACTTCTTTCCCGTCAACGAGGACCTTGCTGCTGGCCGTCTTTTTCACTAAATCGGTCGTCAAAATGGCCTGACAAAAATCGTCGCTTCCATTCGGAGAGATGACAGCAGGCAGACGCTCAATGCCGTTGAGTACTTTTTCCATCGGAAGCAATTCACCAATGACACCCGTCGAACCGACCGCCACCTCATGCTCGGATACCCCAAGCGCTGCGGCCATTGCGGAGCGCATTTTGCGCGCATCCTCTTCCCCTTGCTGGCCTGTGCAGGCATTGGCGTTGCCGCTGTTGACCACAACCGCTCGGAGCGTCCCGCCTTGAGCCAAGCTTTCGCGTGTAATTTTAAGAGGCGCCGCCTGAAACAAATTCGTCGTATATACCGCCGCGGCAGACGCGGGTACCTCGCATAATATAACGCCCAAATCATGGCGCTCGGTTTTTTTCAGGCCGCAATGTAATCCGCCTGCGCGAAAGCCTTTCGGAGCCGTGACCTGACCTTCCTCCAACACTTCAAACGATGCATTTGCCATAGCCTTTTTTCACCTATCCCTTATCTGTTTTACGGATAGACGGGGGTAAAGTCGAGTCCAAGACCCTCATCCCAACCCATCATCAAATTCAAGTTTTGTACGGCTTGCCCGGCCGCTCCTTTGACGACATTGTCTATCACGGAAATGATCGTTACCCGATTCGTGCGCTGATCGACAGCGAATCCGATATCGCAGTAGTTGGAGCCCCAAACTTCCTTCGTAGCCGGCCAAGTACCTTTCGGTCTAATGCGGACGAACGGTCTTCCTTCATAAAATTGCTCATAATATTCAATAAAGTCCTCTTCCGTCTTTGAATCCGTCAGCGTCGCATAAGATGTGCACATGATGCCCCTGGTCATCGGCACCAAATGCGTTGTGAACGTGGTCACCACCGGCGTTCCCGCTTCATCAGACAGCGCCTGCTCAATCTCCGGAATATGCTGATGCTTATTCACCTTGTACGCTTTGAAGTTCTCATTCACTTCCGAATAATGAGACCCTAGGCTCAGACCGCGTCCTGCTCCGGAAACGCCGCTCTTCGCATCGACGATGATCGATTTCAGATCAATCCAACCGGACTTCACTGCAGGAATTAATCCTAACAGCGTGGCCGTTGGGTAGCAGCCAGGATTCGATATGAAGGATACATTCTCATTCACGCGATCCCCATAAATTTCTGCAAGTCCATATACCGCCTGATCCAAGTAAGCTTGCTCCGCAGCCTCGCGCTTATACCATTCCTTATAAGCTTCTCGCGATCTGAGGCGAAAATCTCCGGACAAGTCGATCACCTTCAGCCCCGCATCCAGCAGCTGAGGCGCGATCTCCGCGCTTACACCATGGGGCGTCGCCGTAAACACAACGTCCGCTTTGCTGCGAATGAGCTGAACATCTACTGGATCCAGCTTATCGCGGATAATGGTATGCAGATGAGGGAACCCCTCACTAATCGGCGCTCCCGCCGTGGAGGACGAAATCACGGATGTTATCTCCACATGTGGATGACGAAGCAGCAATCGGATCAATTCCACACCTCCGTATCCTGTAGAACCGATGATCGCTGCCCTTATCGATTTATTCATTTTCGTTCCTCCTGTTCCGAATCATCAATATGTATAATTATACTGGTCCTAGTATAATAATTCAATCGCATTTTTCTCTGAAAAAGCTTATATCCTCGGGAGTATACTGCCTAAAATGAGTCAGGAGACACAATATCTAAAGCGTGTATTTTATCTCGAAAGCATGGATTCACCGCACATCTCCATCATTCCCCCGAGAAACCGACTAGGCCGAGATGTTCAGACACTCTTACGCTCCCGACTTAAAGCCTTCACCCAGCACCTCTGTTGCATCGCTCAATATAATGAACGCCCCTGGATCTACATCGCGAACCAAGGCTTTCAGCTTCGTTACCTCGGTCTGTCCGACGACCACCATCAGCACTTCCCGGGAAGCTCCCGTAAAGCCTCCATACGCGGTCAGACGCGTGAGCCCTCGGTCCAAATCATGCAGTACCGCTTCGCGAATTTGCTGCTGCTTTTCAGAGATAATAAAGGCCATCTTCGATGTCGAAAGTCCGACCTGTACGATGTCAATCGTCTTGCTCGTAACAAACAATCCGATCAGCGCATACAGCGCCTTCTCGGGACTAAACACAATTCCAGCGGTCAGCATCACGAGACCGTCCAGCATCGCCACGCATAACCCGAGACTGATGCCGGAATATTTATGTATAATTTGCGCTGCCGTATCCAAGCCGCCTGTCGAGCCTCTTCCGCGGAATACGATGCCGAGCCCCGCTCCAACACCGATCCCTCCGTAAATCGTCGCGAGCAGCAAATTGTGCGTTGGCGGCGTCCACTCGGACGTCAGCAGAACAAACAGCGGCAGGATGACAGATCCTACGGCCGTCTTCACGCCAAAACGCCCTCCAAGGAGCCATAACCCAGCTATAAACAAGGGAATATTGAGTGCCCACTGGACAATGGCAGGCTCCCAGCCCAAAAGACTCTCTGTAATCGTCGAAATCCCGCTAACGCCGCCAGAGACGATTTCGTTCGGGTTTAGGAACAAATTAAAGCTGGCTGCCACAAGAAACGACCCAACGAACAAATACATGTATTCCATGATCTTAAACATCATCGAATTCATCGGCAGCCTTGGCGCCCTTCTGCGATGCTTCGATGGAAGCGGTTCTGTGGGTCTTGTTTCGTCTTGTATCGTGCTACTATTCATACGATCAATCGTGCTTGCCGCAAAGTCCGGAGCATGTTTCATGTGCTCACCTCGATGTCCATTTTGGATGGTTTCCGCTCCAGTGTCAATCCTGTCTTTTCCATGCTTGAAAGCAGCCTGGGTTAGTTCTTGCAACTTCAATTCAAAACGATGATCTCCTTGGAGCATAGGCTAGAAAAAAATCCTACACTTCCGTGTAGGATCATCCAGCCTGTGAAGCTTCGGAAGCAACCCGCTATATATTTACCGCCAGCGTCCGGCGTTATTCCATAAGCCCCTTACTGCTGCGAAACACTTCATTTTTGAGTAACCTTGCTAATCGCGGCGAATCATTTTGCGCAAATAGGCGTCAATAAACATGTCCAGCTCTCCATCCATGACCGCATCCACGTTCCCTGTCTCCGCTGAGGTACGGTGATCCTTCACCATACTGTATGGATGGAACACATACGACCGGATTTGGCTGCCCCATGCGATATCGGACTGCTCTCCGCGAATGGCTGCGATCTCCTGCTGCTGCTCTTCGATTTTGCGCTCATACAGCTTAGAGCGAAGCACCTTCATGGCACGTTCGCGGTTTTGAATTTGTGAACGCTCCGATTGGCACGTGACTACAATGCCTGTCGGTATATGGGTAATTCGCACAGCGGAGTCCGTCGTATTGATATGCTGTCCGCCTGCGCCAGAAGCGCGATACGTATCGATCTTAATGTCCTCGGTTCTTATCTCGATATCACCGACGTCCTCTTCGATCTCCGGTACCACATCACAGGATACGAACGAGGTGTGCCGTCTGCCGGAAGCATCGAACGGCGAGATCCGCACCAAACGGTGAACTCCCTTCTCTGCCTTTAAGTAGCCATAGGCGTTGTATCCCTTAATAAGCAAGGTTACGCTCTTCACCCCTGCTTCATCTCCAGGTAAATAATCCAGCACTTCTACCTTATAGCCCTTGTCCTCCGCCCAGCGGCGGTACATTCTCAGCAGCATCTCCGCCCAATCCTGGGACTCTGTGCCGCCCGCACCGGGATGCAGCTCAAGGATGGCATTCGACTTATCGTACGGCTCGCTCAGCAGCAGCTGCAGCTCGAAGCCTTCCACGTCCGCTTTCAGCTTCGGCAGCGTACTCTCTACCTCCGCAGCCATCTCCGCGTCATTTTCCTCCTGCGCCAGCTCCGCCATCATCTGCAAGTCATCGTACTCGGACTGCAGCTTCTGATACTGCTCGACGACGGCCTTGACTGCATTCGCTTCAGCGATCAGCTTTTGTGCCTTTTCGTTATCGTTCCAAAAATCAGGTTCGCTCATTTTGACTTCATAGTTCTCGATCTGCTCCAGCTTGAGATCTAAGTCAAAGAGACCCCCTTAATTCACTTAATCGACTGCCCAGCTCTTTCAAATCCTGTCTTACCTCTGCCTCAAACATTCCATTCACCTCGTGATTGATTATATTAGATCGCTTCATTTTCAAAAAAGAGTATACAGCACGAATGAGGGGTGGGTATAACCCACTCCCCCATCTATCAAGCCTCACATTGCAGCTCATACTGAACGATTCTCCATCGGAGTGTTCCGATTACTGAGCACCGTGACACTGCTTATATTTCTTGCCGCTGCCGCATGGGCATAAGTCGTTGCGTCCGACCTTCTCTTCACGACGTACCGGCTTCTTCGGCGCAGGCTCTCCCTTAGGATCCACCGCCTGACCTTCAGCAACAGCTTCACGCTCCAGGTTTTTCTCTACAACGGCTTTCATAATGTAGCGAGTCACTTCTTCTTGGATCGTCTCAATCATCTGCTCGAACATTTCGAAGCCTTCGAATTGGTACTCACGAAGCGGATCAGTACCGCCATAAGCCCGCAGATGGATACCTTGACGCAGCTGATCCATCGCATCGATATGATCCATCCATTTGCTGTCTACCGCACGAAGCGTAACGACCTTCTCGAATTCGCGCATCGTCTCCGCACCCATTGCTTCTTCACGCTCGTTGTACAGCTGTTCTACCAATTTGGTGATATGCTCGATAACCTCATCCTGCTCTTTGTCTTTCAGGTCATCTACGCTCAGCATACCCTCTTGCAGGAAGGTCACATTCGCATAATCGACCACGGCCTGCAGATCCCATTCCTCCGGAATGACATCCTTCGGACAATGTGCTTCGACAATGCGCTGGATGACCGGTGTAATCATGCCCCATACGACTTCGCGAATGTTCTCGGACTCAAGCACTTCTTTACGCTGCTTGTAGATGATCGTCCGCTGTTGGTTCATCACATCGTCATACTGCAGGACGATTTTACGCACATCGAAGTTATTGCCTTCCACTCGTTTCTGGGCGGATTCGATCGCACGGCTGACCATCTTGCTTTCAATCGGCTGATCTTCTTCGAATCCGAGACGGTCCATCAAATTCTTGATGTTGTCCGAACCGAAACGGCGCATCAGCTCATCTTCTAATGAGATAAAGAATTGAGAAGATCCAGGGTCTCCCTGACGACCCGCACGACCGCGCAGCTGGTTATCAATACGACGGCTTTCATGCCGTTCTGTACCGATAATGTGAAGACCGCCCAACTCAGCAACGCCTTCACCGAGCATAATGTCGGTTCCGCGGCCGGCCATGTTCGTGGCAATCGTAACGGCTCCTGCTTGGCCAGCCATCGCAACGATTGCCGCTTCTTCCTCATGGTATTTCGCGTTCAGCACTTTATGCGGAATACCTTTTTTCTTGAGGAGTGCGGAAATGTATTCCGATTTCTCGATCGAAACGGTACCTACGAGCACAGGCTGCTTCCTCGCATGTCTTGCCGCGATTTCTTCCACGACCATATTAAATTTGCTTTTTTCCGTTTTATATACGACATCCGGCATATCTTGACGGAGCATCGGACGGTTCGTCGGAATGACGATAACCTGAAGACCGTAGATTTTGCTGAATTCTTCTTCCTCGGTCTTCGCCGTACCGGTCATACCGGACAGCTTACGGTACATCCGGAAGTAGTTTTGGAACGTGATCGTCGCCAGTGTCATGCTTTCATTCTGGATTTTGATCTGTTCTTTCGCTTCAATCGCTTGATGCAATCCATCGCTGTAACGACGACCCGTCATCAGACGACCGGTAAATTCATCGACGATGATGACCTGATCCTCTTCCACGACATAATCGACATCGCGCTTCATAATAACGTGTGCTTTCAGCGCTTGCGTAATATGGTGGTTCAAGGTTACATGCTGATGATCGAACAGGTTCTCGATCCCAAAGGCACGCTCCGCCTTAGCTACCCCTTCTTCGGTCAATGCTACGTTCTTCAGCTTCACATCTACCGTATAATCGGTTTCCGGAACCAGCATCCGGACAAAACGATCCGCTGCAATATACAGCTGAGTCGATTTCGCTGCTTGACCGGAAATAATCAGCGGGGTTCTCGCTTCATCGATGAGAATGGAGTCCACCTCGTCGATGATGGCATATTTTAAAGGTCTTTGTACCATTTGCTCTTTATATAAAACCATGTTGTCGCGCAGATAGTCGAATCCGAATTCGTTATTCGTTCCGTACGTAATATCGCAGGCGTACGCTTCTCTTTTCTGCTCGTGGGATAAGCTGTTCAGGTTGCAGCCCACGGTCATGCCAAGGAAGTTATAGACCTGGGACATTTGTTCGCTTTGTGTAGACGCCAAATAATCATTGACCGTAATGACATGCACGCCTTCTCCGGCCAGTGCGTTCAAGTACGCAGGGAGTGTCGCAACGAGCGTTTTCCCTTCCCCTGTGCGCATCTCGGCGATTTTCCCTTCGTGAAGCACCATTCCCCCGATCAGCTGCACATCAAAGTGACGCATCCCGAGCGTGCGTTTCGAGGCTTCCCTTACCGTAGCAAAGGCTTCTGGCAGAAGATCGTCCAGAGTTTCCCCTTTTTCTAATCTCGCTTTAAATTCATCGGTTTTCCCGCGCAACTGCTCATCGCTTAATTTCTGAAAATCGGGCTCCAATTGGTTAATTTGCTCTACCTGTTTATATAAACGCTTGAGCTCTTTTTCATTTGGGTCGCCGAAGATTTTTTTAACAAGTCCTAGCATCGGTGGGTTGTTCCCCTTTCAACGTTCAATATCTCGATCATATAAATTTTAACAGTTTGCACCTATGTATTCAATCATTTCAGCCGATGTTCCACTGTTCTCCTATTGCAGGCGAATACTTGAAACTGCGGACACATCCCCATCATGCCTTACGGCGCTTATGATCTTAGCATTTGACGAATAAATAAAAAAAATGCCTGCTGTGAATATCCGTATGACGAACCATACAGCTCCCAGTCCTGATCACTACGTTTACCCCGCTTACATACCAACAATAAAAGAAAACGAATACCTTCCATAATAATAAAAGCCCCGCCCCATAATTACAGGGCGAAGCTCGTGTCTCTTCCTATTTAATTAGCGGGTTCGATGAGGCCGTATCGGCCGTCGTTTCGTTTATATACGACATTCACTTCTTCGGTATCCATATTCGCAAAGACAAAGAAGCTATGTCCGATCATATTCATTTGTAAAATCGCTTCCTCCACGTCCATCGGCTTCAGATCGAAGCTCTTGGTCCGCACCAGTTCATAATCATCATCCAGCTGCTCTGCGACAGCTACACTTGACGTTTCTGCGTTTTCCTTGAAAAGGACTCTAGGACTGCCCTGCTGCCGCAGCTTGCGGTTCAATTTTGTCTTGTGCTTGCGGATCTGCCTTTCCAGTTTATCGAGCACAAGGTCGATAGAAGCGTACATATCTTCGCTCTTCTCCTCGGCTCTTAGCAGCACCCCGGACAACGGAATCGTCACTTCAACCTTCTGGCGATCCCGCACGACGCTGAGCGTCACATGTACATCAGAAGTAAGGGGAGTATCAAAATACTTTTCCAGTTTGCTCAGCTTTTTCTCTACGTACTCTCTCAAAGCTGTAGTCAGTTCCATGTCTTTTCCACGAATGTGAAATCTCATATGCAACTCCTCCTTTTCTGACTCCATTGTAACACAGGCGGGCATGGCACTTCAAAGGAATTGTGTAGAATATATTAAATTTTCTGAATATTTTGTCCGATCGTTGAAATTACGCGGGTTGTGAGGTGTGTCATTGTTAAAATTTTGCTAAATCATAGGCCATTTCATGTTCTGTCCACAGGCTAATAGTATCCGATTGATTTTACTCGAACAGCTTATCCACAGTGGATAACATCTACAAGCTGAAATCCCTAAAAATACTATAAACATGAAAAGCACCCTGTTTCCAGGGTGCTTGGTTTGCTAAACCGTTCAAAATGAAACCATCTATATGTGAGGCCTCATCAGCCACGATGATTAAATTTTTACTACGTTAGCTGCTTGAGGTCCGCGTGCGCCTTCAACGATGTCGAACTCAACCGCTTGACCTTCTTCAAGAGTTTTGAAACCGTCCACTTGGATCGCGGAAAAATGAACGAATACGTCTCCGCCTTCTTCAGTTTCGATAAATCCGTAGCCTTTCTCAGCGTTGAACCATTTAACTTTACCTTGCATGTAATACATTCCCTTCATCTTCAAATACGTGAATTGGGTATCCACACTTAGAATATATCACCCGAGGATGCCAATGTCAACGCAAATAAACCGAAGGAAAAGCCCTTTTTTCGGGCAAAATTAAGGGATGTCGAGATTTGACATCATTCGCTAAAAGGGCGTATATTTTTTAGTTTTTAAATTGGTTTTATTTACAAGTTTCGCTTCATTCCTCCGTTTCATTCGTGAAGAAACCCTTTGATTAAATTCCGTTAAACTTCGTCCACACTCCGTAAAATCCTTATCTATAGAATCGACTCCTCATTGGCCGAGAAGCGAATTAGGTATAAACTACTGAATATGGATGTCGAATTGTCTGAAAATTCGACTATTTACATGTTATTCACTTTATGAAAGCTTATTTTCATTGGTTATGCACAGTTTTATCCACATTATCCACATGTATTTCGAACCGATTGTGAACAATTTGTCCCCATAGATATAGAGTTATAAACAAAATATCCACCCTTCCTGTGGATAAGTGGGTGGATATTGGTGGATATTTTATTTTTTTCGGTCAAAAAAGAAGCTTTCGGATGAATAATTCGATTCGTAAACATTTCTTTGAGTTTTGGCCGTTCTTAATTTATTCAGTCCTTGCTTTGCCTCCAACAATTTCAAATGCATCTGATTGAGGATCTGTTCATCATAGGATAACAGCTTCTTTACTCGATCGGAATAAACTTCCTTCTGTGAAGAATCTATTGAAATCTTCTTCATCTCATCGATCAGGGATTGCCTCTGGTTCACATAATACTCGAAATCTTGAGCTTCCATTTTATCCAATTCATTCAAAACATTGGAGGTTAGTGCTTCTAATCGTTCAATCCATTCATCCATACGTTGCACCACTATATGAACTTCCAATACTTTTTGAGGCTTGATACCATGTTTCCCGGAGTTCAGTTAAATACCCAAGAACTTCATGAATTGGTTCAATATTTTTCTTGGTATTGGACTCAAACAATCTTCGATTCATATATTCATACAGAGGAATCAAATTGGCAGACAGTTCGCTATTCTTATCCATTGTGATGATAAATTCATTAATGATCGCCTGAGCTTTCTGCAGCTCCCGATTCGCTGCAGGTATATCCCTATGTTCGATCGCATCAATCGCTAATTTACATGACCGAATCGCACCGTCAAATAACATAATTAGCAGCTGTGCTGGAGATGCAGTCTGTATGGAGTTTTCTAAATATCTATTCCGTTGTTGCTGATTCATCTATGCTGCCCCTCCTTACAGAGAATATTACGCAAATGCATTCGTCAAATATGCAGACTGACTATTGTAATTACTAATCACTTGTTCCATTGTGCTAAATTGTTTGTAGTAATTATTTTCTAAAGTCACTAACCTATTATTCATTTGAACCAAACGACTCTTGAGGTTATACAATTCGTTACCAAGAGTACTCGTATCCTCAGTCGAAGCATTTGGATTACCTGCCTTACTGGTCAGGTCATCTAGATTTTGTTTCAGATTCTGGTACATTTTTTCAATGACGCCTTTATCCGATCCATCTGCTGCCGTTCCTTTAGATAGAAAGATTTGTTCCACGGCATCGGGGTTTTCCTGAAGTGCTTTACGAAGCTTGTCCTCATCAATAACGAGATTACCGTTCACGTCACTATTCTTACTGTAACGCGTTGTCTCTACACCGATGGATGCTAGAGAATTATACTCGCTTCCTGTGGCATAAAGTGTTGTAATAGCAGACCTCATATCATTGATGGCGTCTTTTAATATGGAATCGTTTCGGATTAATCCACTTCTTGCTAAACTTGTCCACTCATCAATATCATAGCCACTTTCTTTAAACTCTTTTCGCTGGTCATCAGTTAATGGCTCATAATCCTTATGTCTTTCTTCATTTACTTTAGAGGTGAGTAAGTTCAAAGTTTCATTGTATTTCGTCATGAACTGCTTTATGTTTTCAACAATCTTATCTATATCCTTCCCTACTTCAACGGTGGCAGTGCCTCCACCCTCTTTCAACAATGTGATATCCATACCATTGATACTGAAAGTATTTGTATTTCTAGTTGTCTCCATGCCATTTATGACGACCGTCGCTTTATTACCTACTGTCGCATTATTGGTATCTGGATCTGTGGCACCATCGGCTTCTGTATAATTATTTATCTTTAAAACTTTTTGAAGGAAATCCCCGCTTGTATCTTCAAAGGTTATATTCGCTAAATTTCCGCCAACTCCATTTACTTCTCCAGCTTCTTTAGCTACAAAGGAAAGTTTTCCGGAAGAATCATCAAAGAATACAGATACATTAGCATCAGAATCCTTATTGATTTTCGATATTACATCATTGAGCGACTCCTCGGCCGTATTTACAGTAAACTCTTTACCATTGACTTTAAAAGAATATGTACTGTTCAGCCCAGTCATTTGTGTAGAAAGCTTTTCACCAGCGCTAAAAGAAGTCAACCCAGCAGTAATACTGCCATAACTATTCTTAGTCGCTGCCTTCGCTAGCTCCTTAACTTGAATCGAAAGTGATCCCGTTGCAGTACTGGATGCATTAACCGACACTGCAGAAGTATCTCCACTCAAATTTGCTTTTTGAGCATCAAATGGATTCCCAAGAATCACACCATCAAATAAATAATTGCGAAATTCTAAGATTTTCGTGTTCATATTGCGATAGTCTTCTTGCTTCCATTCAACAATCTGCTGCTTCTGCTCCAACTTCGTTACAGGTATTTTATGAGCAGACATCAACTGTTGAACAATGCTTTCCGTATCCATGCCTGAGGCTAAACCGCTCATACGTAAAACCATTTTGAAATTCCTCCTTTTACTTTCTCTCGTCTATAAATAGTCCGGCCATCTCCCAGACCTTAGCTAAAAAATCGAGATTTTTCTCAGGAGGAATTTCCTTCACGATTTCTCCTGATTCATTATCAATAATCTTCACCATGATTTGCTTGGTCTGCTCGTGAACGGAAAACTTCAATGAAGTCGCTTTACCTTCCACAGCCTTGATTGCTTTTTCAATCGCTTTGATCAACTGTTCATCGCTGACCGGAATATCGGTGCCAGATATTTGTGCTTTCTCTAATTCACGGGTCGAATGAATGAATCTGACGACTTGCTGCACTTCACTTTTCTTCCCCTCCATCGAAGGGGTGTGAACGGGTATATTTCCCGTCGTTTGGAAGGACACATCAGGCCTCATCACACATCATTCCTCGCATTCTCCATATATAATTACTACATATATCGGCGTTTTTCAGCGAGAACGTTAGAGAATTTCAAGAAAAAGAAGCGACAGTCGCAATATTTTATTTCCTATAATAATCCAGTACCTTCTTGACCGTTTGAACCACATCTTGTACATCCCTATCGGTCATCCCAGGGAATAGCGGAAGCGTAAGTACTTCTTCATACCAGTGCTCGGCTCGTGGACACAAGCCTTTAGCGTACCCCAGCTCCCTATAATAAGGATGGTAATATACGGGAATATAGTGAACGTGTACGCCGATGTTCTCCGCACGAAGCGCATTAAATATTTGTTTGCGGTCTACCGTAAACAAATCCATCTGCATGCGCAGCATATACAAATGCCAAGCCGAATCGCTGTATGGCAGCTGGTACGGTATGATCACACCTGCCACGCTGCTGAACTCCTTCGAGTAATAGGCTGCAATATCCCTTCGTCTTGCGAGAAACGTGTCCAGCTTGTCCATCTGAGAAACGCCCAGTGCAGCTTGCAAGTCCGTCATACGGTAATTGTAACCGAGCGCCTGCATCTCGTAATACCATGGCCCTTCATCATCACGCTGCAGATTCTCCCGTGTGATGCCATGACTTCGGAACAGTCTCAGCTTATTATCATATTCATCCGAATCGGTGACAATCATCCCGCCTTCACCTGTCGTAATATGCTTAACAGGGTGGAAGCTGAACATCGTCATATGCGCTAATGTGCCAACCTTTTTCCCTTTATAAAGTGCCCCGAGCGAATGTGCGGCATCTTCGATCACAACTAATCCACGCTGTTCAGCAATTTCCATAATGCGCTCCATATCCGCAGGCTGTCCTGTAAAATCAACAGGAATGATTGCTTTCGTACGCGGAGTTATGGCTTTTTCCAACAGGGATGCATCAATGTTATACGTCCATTCGTCGATATCCACAAAGCGTGGTGTTCCACCGCAGTATAATACACAGTTGGCGCTTGCCGCAAAAGTGATGGGTGTCGTCAGCACCTCATCGCCGGGCCCTACCCCTGCAGCAAAGCATGCAGCGTGAAGGGCCGCCGTCCCATTGCAAAATGCAACGGCATGACGAACGCCCACGTAAGAAGCAACTCTTCGTTCAAATTCCTGAATGGCAGGTCCCTGGGTAATATAGGGGCTTTTCAATGTTTCTAGAACATGCTCGATATCCCTGTCATCTATGATCTGCTGTCCATATGGCAAAAAGGATTCCCTCACTGGCTTTCCGCCGTTCACTGCTAATTCCATGTCAGCCCTCCGTTCCTAAAAAAAGAAGGTGCAGTACAACACTACACCAGGTTCGTTTCTTTAATCCAAGCTTCGGTACGGCGAATGCCTTCTTCTAAGTCAACTTGCGGTTCCCATCCCAGCAGCTGCTTGGCTTTATTATAATTGCATAGCAGCTTAGCAATCTCACTCTGCGGATGAATGTGTGGAACGTGCTCAATTTGATCTGCTCCCGCAATGAGCTCAGCTAATGCATTAATCGAGATATCCCTACCTAGACCGGCATTCACGATGTGTCCATCCACCTTTGAGGAATAGCCAGATTGTACGACAAAGCGAGCACAATCCTCCACATACAGCAGATCACGGGTTTGATTGCCGTCTCCGTAGATTTGAAGCTTTTTGCCGTTTAATTTATTTTTTATGAAAATAGCTACAACTCCGCCTTCACCACCGGTCTTTTGAAAGGGACCATAAGTATTAAACGGACGAATCACCACAGCGGGCAGACCATACGCATGGTAATAGGACAGCACCATGTTCTCTGCAGCAATTTTAGCTCCGGCATACGGAGAAGCGGGTTTAATCGGATGAGCTTCTGTAATCCCTTGTTCATCGGTACACCGATCATAAACCATGCAGGTACTCATCAGTACAATTTTCGTTTCATGTTTCCGGCATTCCTCAAGCACGTTAAACGTGCCAACTGTATCATTGTTGAAAGTCGTCTCCGGATCGTCGATGGAATCCTGCACATTAATCGAAGCACCCAGATGATAGCACAATGCAAATCGATGATCCTGAAACAGCTGCTCCAGCAGCTTACGATCCTTTATATCCCCCTGGATAAAATCGATCAAATTCGGATGATCCTTAAACTCAGCCAAATTTTCTTCTCGCCCATTCGATAAGTCATCCAGCACCCATACGTGATGCTGATCTTCTAAAAGACGTTTCACGACCCAACGACCGATAAATCCGGCTCCACCGGTAACAAGTACGTTCATCATTGTTCTCCTATAAATTCAGTAGTATTTAAAATGCTTTTACCAACGGCGGCTCATGCTGCGGCAGCTCACCGTCCAAATATTTATCAACAATATCGTTGTTAAAAGTATTATAAATCAGTCTCAAATGCTGAGGATGCCAATCCGCCGAAGTAAACAGCTTGCCGGATGATTTCTGGGGTACCGGCGTCATTTCCTTCCCATTCATCTTCAAATCCAAAATGTGTACGAGATCTTGCGCTGCCTGCATAACGGCTTTGCATGCTACATCATGAATTCCGTCGCCCCGCTCCAATTCCGGTACGGCATGATGAATAATATCTCCTCCATCTAAACGTGAGGTCAGCTGATGAATCGTCATGCCTGCCCAATTCGGCTTCAAGAAATAAAATGGCCAGAACAACGTTATATTCCCTCTGTACCAAGGCGATAGTCCGCCATGAATATTCCAAGCTGTATCGGGCAGCACATCGAGGACCGATTGACGCAAAATATGTACACCATACGAGATGACAGCATCGGGTTTATATTGATGAATCCAGTCGACTACACCTTGGCCATTCAATTCTTCGGGTTTAACGCGAAGCGTTGGAATGGAGGCAAGCTCTGCGTACTGTCCATCTCCGAAGAAGCGGAGCTCTGAAGCCTCTCGATCGGCAAAGTGCCGAATGAAGTTTTCCTTATCCTGCTGTAATATATTCGCCGGAGGCGATGGAACTAAGGCCTCTCTTTCTTCTACCACCAAAGCCTGCAGAAAGCCAGACTTTGCTAATTGGCTGGCGACATATAAATGTCTCGGATGCGATCCTGTTAACAACATTACATTCATGAGTCCAGCCCTCTCTTCATTGAATATGGGCCTTTCAGAAGCCCTTTGTCCAGCAATAATTGAACAATTGGAATTAAATCAATGACCGAACATTTGCACTTTTCGGCAATCTCCAGCATCCGATGTTCCCCATCACAATAATTAAGGATGGTTAATATCCGATTTAATTGCTGCCTGGAATCGATAACTTCATTGTTGGATTTCGAGCGCGTCTGATGTGAATTCATATCTGGATAGAGCCCATGTCGATCAAGCTTCACTTCTCCATAGGGCGATTGATTCACATAATATCCATCAAACTCCAACGCCTTCAATATCGTCTCCAGCTGGTCTACACTGTCGAGCAGTGTATTCAGCGGCATATTCTCTTTATTATCCAGCGATGTATGGTATTCTTTATATCCGCCATCTAGCTTTCTTGATATTTGGCCAACCGGTAGATTAAAGCCCGGTGAGCCATATTGTCGTTCATCCGATCCATAATTCGGTGTGAAGGGCCTTTCCCGCAGTTCCAAACTATTATTTTGTGCCAAATGCGAAATCATCTGATCGATGGGAGCATCCTCCCTACGGCTGTGCTTAAAGCTCAAAGACTCATGTCCACCAACACAGGTAACCACCAGCCCGGAGTACAAGTTTTGCTTCAGCTCTTGTCCAAAGCGGTGCAAATACGCAATGGATCCGATCGTTTCCGGCACAAATACAAACCGATAAGTAAATCTTCTTTTGTTCCATTTCTTCAATCTTTGATACAGCCCTGCAGCCGTCAACGGTCCACTTAACTCATTGTTCGCCATCGAAGGATGACAAACATAAGTGCTAATCAGAATCTCCTCGCTGCTTTCCCCTGGCAAAATGGCATGAGCATAATTCAGCTCGCCATCCACCAGCTCGCTATCAATCTTCGCATGATATTTTCCCGGCTTCAATTGTTCTCGCACAGAATGAGGAATACAGAACCCCCATCGCTCCTTGTAATAAGACGTGACGTAAGGGATTGCATCGGGAAGTTGTGGCAGCGAATGAAGATGTGTCTGCAGCTGCTCCAGCTCCAGTGTCTCATCTACAGGTACACTGTAATTTAATACATGAAGATTGTGTTGAGTAAAGTCCGCAATAACTTCGCCATCCGGTGCTGTTAATCTCGCTCCGTATATTCTCCATTCCTTTGGTACCTTCCAGTCATATACCTGCTCACCTGTAGGCACGCCAAAAATCTGTAAGGGTATGAATTCCGTTAAAATCTGAAGTGTTTCCCGAAGACCCGGACCGGTAATGCTTCTGCATAACGGAAACAAGCGGTCAAATAAGTGCTCCATCGATTCGAGTTGGTCCAAGTCGAACAGATTTTGTAAAGATCTTGCTGTATCGGTTTCGATCATATTTCTCAATCCCTGCATCAAATTTTAGAGCACATCCCACGTTAAGGGCGTTCCTGCTTGTACATCTTTAGACACGGTCTTACCCAGTACAATATCCATATATTTGGTTGGCAATCCTAGTCCCGGTCGAATGGATTTTACGTGTTCCTTTGTCAGCGTTTCGCCTTGTTTCACATCTTTAGCGATATAAAGAGAACGGCGATGCTTTAAGGATGGCTTCTCTGCTTCCGTTGGTCCGTACTGAATCCCCCCTAAGCTTTCCCATGCTTTTTGCGTTTCTTCAACAAGTGCCTTCATCTCGTTAGGCTCCATCGAAAATGCGCTGTCTACGCCGCCCTCAGCCCGGGACAGTGTGAAATGCTTCTCGATCACGGTCGCTCCCAGTGCAACGCTGGCGACCGATACGCCGATCCCTAAGGTGTGATCGGATAAGCCTACCTGACATTGGAACAGTTCGCTCATATGGGGAAGAGTACGAAGATTAGAATTGGCGGGACTGGCGGGATACGTGCTCGTACATTTTAATAGTACAATATTGGAGCATCCATATTCCCGCAGCGTGCGTACCGACTCATCCAACTCAGCAGGCGTAGCCATGCCCGTAGACATGATAACCGGCTTGCCCGTTGCCGCAATTTTCCTCAATAGCTGTATATCGGTATTTTCAAAAGAGGCGACCTTATAACAAGGTACGTTTAACGATTCTAAGAAATCGACAGCAGTCTCGTCAAAAGGGGTGCTGAACGGAATGACGCCCTTCTCACGACATCTGTCGAAGATCGCTTGATGCCATTCCCAAGGCGTATAAGCTTGCTGATACAATTCATATAGCGAGGTGCCTTTCCACAGATTCTGTTCATCCTCGATAAAAAACTCTCCCGTACGAATATCGAGCGTCATCGTATCCGCAGTATACGTCTGCAGCTTTAGTGCATGGGCACCCGACTCTGCAGCTGCATCTACTATCGATAGAGCCCTTTCCAGCGATTGGTTATGGTTTCCGGACATTTCTGCAATAATCATTGGCGGGTGATTGGGACCCACTTTTCGGCTGCCGATTACAAATTCCTTCATCATTTACACCTCAGTCTGAAAATAATCATGGTTCGTCTCTATGCTGTACGTGTACTTCTTAATATATATCGGCTGCACTCCGCCAAAAGTATATAATAAAGCTCAGGTACTTTTTAGGTAATCGATTAGCGAATGCCCCGGCTCGGTCCGGTCTGAAGCCATTAACTGCTTTGCTTTCACCGACATCGCCTCCCATCTGTGGGTGGGCTCTTGGACATTGCTAAGAATATGAAGATAGTTCGCAGGTTGAACTTGCTCGTGCCAACCGATCCAAAACACGGCACCAAAGTGAGCAGCAGCTTTCGTCGAAGCGATTTGGTTTTCTGCAACCGTCGTAACCACCGACGGCAGTCCCAGGAAACAACGTTCCCACATCGTGACGCCGCCTGCCCCTAGGGAAAGATCCGCCTCGGCCATCAGATCGGCTAAATAATCAATTTGGCAGTGATATTGAATGCCCATTTGACTGCACATCTGTTCGATACGAAAACGATGGGGATTTGCACTTCCTACAACCACATCTACGCCATACGGTCGGTTCGTTATGCTATCCATAGCTTCCAATGCTTTGAGTGTCTCGCACGTCGGATCGCTTCCCCCAAAAAATACGAGTACTCTTCGGATGTGATTATCTCTTGTCCTTCGTCTGCCCGCTGCTTGATAAAACTCCGGGCGCAAAATCAAATATGCCGGTCCGAGCAATAGACGGCAGTGCTCCGGAACAAGATCCGCATATCGATTTTGCAGATCTTCATTATAATTTTGATCCAGCAAGAGATCACATGCGTGTCTGCGATTCGCTAGATCATCGATGACAAGCACCCGTCCTGTGATGGACTGCATGGCTTCCTCCCAACGATAGTCCAAACCATAATGGTCTACTACGATGGCATCAGGCCGAACGCCGAGCTCTTCGATACGAAGTTTCATTTCCTGCGCATCCCTTGCCTGATCCAGCGGTTTTGAAGCATCCAAACGAAGGACTGTATACCCGGCTTGCTCGAGCCATTCGCATAAATTGCCTTGCTCTGCCCGGCATACGAAATACACTTCAAACCGTTGTTCCCGCATATAGTTCGCCAACGTTGCACAGCGCATCACATGTCCTGTACCGATCTGAACCGAAGCGTCTGTTCGAAAAGCAACCTTCACCTTCTTCACCAACTTGTCCATCGATTTATCCGCGTGATGTTACTCCACCGGTTTTTGCTGAATATGAGCATTGATGCTGGATACCTCTGGGTGATCCAACAAATAACGAATCACTTGTTCAGAAGAGACTAGCTTATCTCCGTTAAAGTAACCTGCTATGCTGCGGCAAAGGTCATAATCCTCAGGCGTATCTAATGTAATGCGCAGTTGAGGCTGGCATTTGGCAGCAGGAGCTTCATACACCGCGGTTTGGAATTTCTCCGCAAACTCGTAGCCATAGTAAGTTACATGTTCCCGGTGCCTAGGCTCTGTTCCATGCTGGTGAATGTACTCCAGAGCGGAATAGGCGAACACCTCCACGGCTAGCCCCCTCGGCAGATCTCCCTTCAATTTCACATAATCCGCACGCGTATGTTCCATGACCCGAATCATATCTTCCGCCATCTCCACGTCGACGAATGGACAGTCCGAAGTGACTCGAATTACGCAATCGGGTGCATACGATTGGGCACATTCGTAATATCTCGAGAGGACGTCATCTTCCGATCCGCGGAAACAAGTCACGCCGCTGCCTGCACACCACTGCTCAATTGCATCATCCTGCGGAAGCACAGAGGTCGCTACAACTACTTCGTTGACATCCAGCTTCTGGCACCGGCTAACGACATAATCCAGTACCACTGTATTACCGAGCGGCATCAGCACTTTACCCGGCAGCCTGCTGGAACCCATTCGGGCTTGAATGATAATTATTGTCTTCATCTGATCACTACCTCGTTATTGTTCGATAAACAAGTCTTCTGCGTACCTGACCATCTTTATACCGTTCTTTCGCTCAAACGAATAACTCCCCAAATGAATTCCCTGTGACTCAAGAAGGGCCCAATAAAAACTGTCTAAGCCTGCTCTTATGCTTGCTGTTGAAGCCCCTCCAAATCTGCTGTTGCATTCAATAAAATGAAATGCGCCATCTCGATCCATCATTACCTGCACTACTACATGCCCGTATAACCCCAAGGACTCAACCATTCTTACAGACTCACTTTGTAGTTTCTCGTCCTCAAATACCGTCGTTATCTGGGACTCTCCGCCAACCGTTAACTCCCTATATCTGCATATACAGCCCTTCACTTTTCCATTCATGCCTACGTATAGATCAATACTGGCTTCACTACCCTCTATATAGGGTTGAAAAATGGGATGTCGCATACGCTTGGCCCAATCCTGGGCTTCCTCCACCGTTAGGTTTAAACCAATATTGCTTGAACCTGCACCGAACCGCTCTTTTACTGCATATCGATCATATGGCAGGGTGCTTACATTCAATGAAGTAGGAATAACGGGATAACTGCGATCTCTACCAAATGTGTAGAACTCCAATTTGTCCAAGCACTTCTGGATGGAAGAAAAGCTGCTGATCATAACATAAATGCCTTCTCTTCGAAGTCGTTCCTTTATCCCCGCGAAATACAGAAGTTCACCATCCCTAGTAGGAATAATGACATCAACCTGCTTCTGTGCACAGAATCGAATAAGTTCTTGTTCGCTTAACTCTGAAAGAAGCGGCATTTCCCAAAAATCGTCTACAAAATATTTTCCCACACATTCACGATTGCTGTCCGCTCCGATAATTTGATGATCGCCTTTTATTTTGGCAGCAGCTTCCCTTACTGCACGAATTAAGGGTACCTTTTTTGAAATACTTGTAATTAATATGTTCATAGGTTTATCCTCAGCCCTTGCCTCTTTTCGGTTCAGGTCCGCTGTAATGATGAGTTTAGATAGAATAATATGTCTCACGACAGCTACTCACTGTATGGTAATAAAGAAGCCAGTGATGTCATGGTCTCATCAGCTTCATATTCTGGCTCTAATTTTGTGTTCATATGATCACCGACGGGTCGAACAATACGAATGGTTTTCATCCCCAAACGTTTGGCCGTAATGAAATCCTTATGAGGATTATCTCCGACATAACAGCAATTTTGCGGCAATACAGCAAGCAATTTTGCTGCTTTCAAATACGGCGCTTCGTGAGGCTTCCAATAACTTGTACCGCCAAAATCATCCGATACAACAATGGCTTGAAAATACGGTTTTATCCGTAAAGATTCAATTTTATTCCATTGGACTTGAGATGCCCCATCGGTAATCAATCCCAATTTTAATTCATGTTGCTGCGCGTACTCCAGAAAAATTTTAGCATCTTCATATAATTGAATGGTGGGACGATGACTACGATACAGATCAACCAACAGTTGAGTTTCCATCTGAATATGAAGCTTACTTATGACCGTATCAAAGACCTTGCCTCTACCTTCTGTTGTCCAAACGGAGAGCAATTCATGATATATTCGATCCACACCATAATCGCTTCGCTCTGCCAAAGCTTTGGCCACTGCAAGAAATCCGGATTTAACGTAATCATGTTCACAATATAATGTATCATCCAGATCCAATATATAGGTTATAATCATGAATTCCTCTCGCTCCAATAATAGAATCTCTCTAATAGACAGTGGTTTTATACCATTCGTAAGTTTGCACGATACCTTCGCGCAAACTGATCGATGCTTTCCAACCCAACTGACTTAATTTCGTTATATCCAAAAGTTTTCTCGGCGTTCCATCCGGCTGATCCGTATTAAATCGAATTTCTCCCTCGTACCCAACAATCTGCTGAATCAATTGTGCCAATTCTCTGATCGATAAATCTTGACCTGTCCCAATATTAACAAATCCGTCCAATTGTATTGCCGATACGTTTTCCATCAAATATACAGATGCATCAGCCAAATCATCAGCAAATAAAAACTCCCGCCTTGGATTCCCTGTCCCCCAAACCTCCACAAACGCAGAGTTGGTCACCTTAGCTTCATGAAACTTTCTAATCAAGGCAGGGATGACATGTGAATTTTGCAGATCGAAGTTGTCCCCAATCCCATATAAATTAGTAGGCATAACTGAAAGAAAGTCTGTTCCATACTGGCGATTGTATGCTTCACACATTTTCATCCCGGAAATTTTAGCGATCGCATAGGGCTCATTGGTAGGTTCTAATTCACCAGTTAATAAGCACTTTTCCTTCATCGGCTGAGGAGCAAATTTAGGGTAAATGCAAGAACTTCCTAAGAACAAAAGCTTCTTCACTCGAGATTGATATGCAGCGTGTATCACATTGGTCTGAATAGCCAAGTTATCATAAATAAACTGTGCCGGATACGTTCGATTCGCGTGAATTCCGCCTACCTTCGCAGCAGCTAAAAAGACATACTCGGGTTGTTTCGTGCGGAAAAACTGCTCTACTGCTTCTTGGTTCCTAAGGTCCAATTGACTGCTGGTTCGAGTGATTAAATTCGTGTACCCCGCGGCCTGCAAGCGTCTGTAAATCGCCGATCCAACCAAACCGCGATGACCAGCCACGTAAACTTTAGAATCCCGCCTCAATCCAACTCCCCCTTTCACTCGTAGTAATTCCGGACAGAAAACCCCTCTTTTTCAATGACAACATCTTTTTGTGCTTCCTCAAGGTCGGAGTGTACCATCATGCTGACCAGCTCTTTAAATGTTACTTTGGGAGACCACCCGAGCTGCCTTTTCGCCTTACCCGGGTCGCCCAGCAATACATCCACTTCTGTCGGCCTAAAATAGCGCGGGTCCACTTCGACCACACTACGGCCAGAAGCTTTATCTATTCCTTTTTCGTGAACACCTGAGCCCTGCCATTCTAATTCCATATTCAGCTCCTGAAAAGCAGCCTCTACAAACTCGCGTACGGTTCTCGTTTCACCCGTAGCAATAACGTAATCCTCGGGTTTATCCTGCTGCAGCATCAGCCACATCGCCTCGACGTAATCACCGGCAAATCCCCAATCCCGTTTCGCATCGAGATTGCCAAGATACAATATATCCTGCAGTCCAAGCTTCATTCTTGCAGCGGCTCGTGTAATTTTACGGGTAACAAAAGTCTCCCCGCGCAATGGTGATTCATGATTAAATAGAATCCCATTGCAGGCAAACATATTGTAGGCTTCACGATAATTCACTGTAATCCAATAACCATAGATTTTAGCTGCTGCATAAGGGCTTCTTGGATAGAAAGGGGTGTTCTCGTTTTGCGGCACTTCTTGCACTTTCCCATACAGTTCACTAGTAGATGCCTGATAGAATTTTACCCGCTCCGTCATACCTAAAATTCGTATGGCTTCCAGCAATCGAAGTGTCCCTAATGCATCCGAATTGGCTGTGTATTCAGGCGTTTCAAAGGACACTTTAACATGGCTCTGTGCGGCCAAATTATATACTTCGTCCGGCTGTACTTCCTGCAAAATCCGAATCAAGTTCGTTGAATCGGTCATATCTCCATAATGGAGAAAGAAGTTGACATGCTCCTCGTGGAGATCCTGATATAAATGGTCGATGCGGTCCGTATTAAACGAAGAGGCCCTACGCTTAATTCCATGGACCTCATACCCTTTATTCAGAAGAAATTCCGATAAGTAAGCGCCATCCTGTCCTGTGACGCCTGTAATGAGTGCTTTCTTTTTCATATGCAATCCCCTTGCTTCATTAAACTAACCACTATATTGCAAAAGAACAGGCCTCAATTCCCTCCATGTCCATTTCAAATCGGAGGATGTGACATGAGGATTCGATTGAATTTGGGTCAAATTATGGTTCGCATCCATATAATTCGGTATGTCTGAAAGGACCTCCTGAAGCAGTTGAATCGCCTCTTCTTTATGTCCCATGCATCCCCATGCTGCAGCAAGATTGTTTCTTGCCGCCCCGTGATGCTTGTCTTGCTTTAACGCTTCACGGAATGATGTAGCGGCTTGCCTAAACTGTTTGCAAATTACAAAATACAGCCCATGGAAGAAATAGAGTGATGCGGAACTATGACCTTCCGCAATAAGCTGCTTTAAGTAGTGATGGCCTTCCTCATACTGGTCCAAACGGTACAGTACCGAAACATAATCGGCAGCATTGATGACTATCGGCAGGTCTCTGCGGTGAATGGCCTCTTTAATAAATTCGAGACGATATTTCTGAAGCACCCTTCTTTCCCCATCTAACATAGACTTAATATGTGATGAAGCATTGGAGGAATGTCTTCGAACCGTGAACAATGGTTCGTTAATATATAGGAAGCCTCCTCTTTGGGCAAGTCTCAACCATAAATCCCAATCCTCTGAATGAGAGAGTTCTAAATCAAAGAGTCCCGCTTCAATTGCAGTTTGTCGATGGACCGAAGTACCAGAAAGATAAACATGATTTCTCACGAATTCATAGCCTAAAATCTCATGTGGGCCAACTTGCTTAAATTGAGTAATTCCAGGCAATAAATTTCCGTGCTCGTCGATCTGTCTATAGGCACTATGGCATAATACGGCATGAGTTGCCTCATTCGTGGCCAATAACTGAACGTGTGTTTCCACAAGTGTCTGATCAACCACATCATCCGCATCCAATAACAAAATCCATTGCCCCGATGCCTCGCCGAATCCTTTATTGCGTGAGTATGAAACTCCGCGATTTCGATCGTTCCTGATCACTTTGATCGGTATGCTCGTTTGCTCCATCCATTTAGCAACGATTTGAGCGCTTTGATCCTGACAGGCATCATCGACAACAATAATCTCTTCGAGCGGATACGTCTGGCTGCATAAACTTTCTAATGTTTCTTGAATATATAGCTCCGCATTATACATCGGAACGACAGCCGAAAATGTGAGAGAGGCTTTCCGCGGATTCATGCCTATCGTCATCCGATTAGTTCCTTCCAAGAATAAATTGAAGTCTGCGCTCCTAGACGTTCCCTCAGCTGTTCCATGATGATTCGATCACTCGTACTCTCGACACTCAGCAAAATGACATCGTACGCATCTCGATTCTCCATCAGCCACTCGCTTCCATGAATGGGGACACCCTCCAGATAGCTCCCTTGCTTGTTTACATCATTATCAATGAAACAAACGGTCTCGATCTCCTCACGACGCAGGTCGGATAATAAATACAACGCCGTCTTTAAGGTACCGAATACAACCGCCTTCCGCAATCCGATATCCTTTATCTTTCTCGTAATCCCACGTCCGCTCACCAGCCATTGCTCCAGCCATTCACGATACAGTGCATTGTTTTGAAACTCCGTGGACATCAGGTCGACGTTTTCGATGAAATGCTTATGAATAATCCGCTCACTTTCCTGAAGCATCTTCCACCGTGTACGATAATTGGAGGAAACCCCCCCAAGTTGAAATAAGGCGACCGTTCTCGGGAAATAATCCATGCTGGTACCGTATTCTTTGAACAGCTTAATCATCAAATCAAAATCAGCAGCTATGCGATAAGACGTGTCAAAGCATCCGGCCTGCAATAATATGGATTTCTTGGCAAAGAACGATTGATGCGATGGCCTGTGGCCCATTTTCAAATCATTTAGTGTCAGCTTTCGCCCTTGCAGGGAACAATATGAACCGTCAACCACACGGACATTCCCATATAGCGCCAATAAACCTTTTCTCTGATAAAAATAATTGGCCACATCTTCAATGACTGTGTTATCCTCTAAAACATCATCAGAATTTAAGAAGTAGATGATGTCACCGGTTGCAGCCTGTATCCCTTTATTGAAGGCATCATAAATCCCCTCATCACGTTCCGAAATCACTGTATCTATCCGGTCTTCATACTTCCTAATCAAGTCCAGTGTATGATCTGTGGAACCTCCATCGACGATGACATATTCGATATTTGGATATGTCTGCGATAAAACACTCTGTATGGTCTTTTCGATATTCGCTTCGCTCATGTAGCAGGCTGTGATAAAAGAAAATTTAATTGAATAATCATCTTTCATTCTTCGATTTCCTCAATTTTTCTTAGTTTGTTTGCCAAATCGTCTATATATAAGATCATTTCTTTCCAAGAAATGATCTGCTTATTGTTTGTTTTTAAATAATCAACTAGTTGTTTTTTTACTTGTAAATCATGATTTCCTTCTATAGATAACAATATGACATCAAACTTTTCTTCATTTTGTTCTATCCACGAAGGATGAAATATTGGAATACCTTCAAAATTCTTTTCCAGACTGATTTTATTATCTATGAACGCTACTAAGTCCAGATTCGAACTATCTATCTCATTTTTTAATCCTTTTGCTATTGTCTTGGTACCAAATATAACAATTCTAGAAAAACCCCAATCTCTTAATAACTGTAAAATATCATTACCAAAAAGTTTAAGTTCCAACCATCTTTCTTTATAGTAAGTAACGTTCAACACTTTGCTATCATTTTGAATCTTATAAATATGTTGTTCAGTATACTGATCTAGTAATATATCCTGTATCATTAATGATGGGTGAGTTAATGGAAGTTTAATCTCCTCTAAAGGCAGGTTTGATAATAAGTCATCTAATTGTGTGGTTTGTGTGGCATCGTTTCTTCCAAATCCGATATTTGTAACAAGGTTAACCCTGGGTATTATCGTTAATGCACGATGCAACCAACTCGTTAATATCCACTGGTAATCCCACGAATGTTCGTTTTTCCCTGAAAAGGTATTTTGGAATTTCCCATACCAATAATTCACCACCTCAGGTTCATGTAGAATGTCATTTAGAAAACCTTTATCCCGTACCCACGGCCAAATCGACATATTAATGTCATATAAATCCCACGCCCTCTTCCATGTTGCCCACCCCCATATATGGGGATATCTCGAAAAGGAGTAATCTCCCTCATTCCTGGGGTCATAATCACTATTGAAATTATTACCTGAGATAGTCATAATCCTGGAATCATATTTGTACCTATCTAATAGTTCCTCACAATACGAAAAAAAGGAGGGGGATGGCAAGCAGTCATCCTCTAAAATAATGGCAGTTTCTACATGTTCAAATACCCAGTTTAATCCTGTGTATACTCGCTGCCTACACCCTAAATTCGTTTCAGAAAAATTTTTGTACACTTTACAGTTCCAATCAATATCATCTACTATTGTCCTTACCTTTCTACATAAAGTTCTATCACCAGTATTGTTTTCTCTCGGCCCATCTGCGATGATAAATAGCTCCTTTGGCTTAACCCTTTTTATTTCTTCAAAAACAAGAGCTGTGGTATCTGGCCTATTAAAAATTATAAATACGACTGGTGTATTTAATTGTTCCAATATTAATCCCCTTCCACACTAATATATTCATTGACTTTAATCACATTATCACCATGAAATCATCGTTTTGCTTCATGCCAATTTCAATAAGTTGTTGACGAATCTCATTTGCCCAAGTCGAAGCAATAAATATATACATATTTCTATCTATATCTCGAGGGCCAATAATCTCAATACCCGAGAAAAACTGGCCCCATTTACTCAAATTATTGTCAATAAAATATCGAACATTGATCCCATGCTTTTCTAATACCCTAAGTATTTTAGCCCCATACTCTCCTGCCCCGAAAATAACTACATGTCTGGATTCTTTATTTATTTCTTCTAGTTTTGCTTTAAGCTTCACCGTATCAAAAAAATACAGAAAGTCAATTGGAAGAGTGCGTTTATAACTTGTTGCCACATTCACAGCCATATCCCTAAACAATTGAGAAAAAATATGTTTGTCAGAATTTAACGCAATTTGACACATATACTGAATACATTCTTTATAATATTTCGCAGTATCAGAATGTTGGGGTCCTTTCGAAAGTTCGCCATCCAATATATATTTTCCGCATTCATCCACGGTTATTTGTAATTCGCTATATTCTTTTATATCAGTTACGTTATTAACAATTCTTTTATCATCCCAAAAACACACCGTATTACCTTCTGCTTGTTTTTCTATTATATGTTGATACAAATTAAGGTATTGCTCACCTACAACTTCCAAACTATATCTATGGACTGCCCTAATCCTTGCATTTTTTGATAGTTCCTCAAGCCTCCATTTGTTACCCAACACCCACTGGATACCACGTGCCAAATCCGCTGGCTCAAAAGGTGTCGCAAGGTAACCACACTGTTCATGTTCAACGATATCTTGTGGTCCATTTGCATCAAATGCTACTACAGGAGTTTGACATGATAAGGCTTCTATTAATGTTTTTCCAAAGGCCTCTTCTATCGAAGGGGCCACGAAAACATCTGCAGATGAATAAACTAGTGCAAGTTTATAATCATCATTAATAAATCCAAGTAACTGATATGAACAACCAAGTACTTGAATCTCTAATTCATCGCATTTTCCGAATACGACAAGATGATACTGTTCCCTATCGACCAGATGTGTGAAAGCCTCTTTTATTTTCCCAAAACCTTTTGTATTGTCCATCGGTCTAATCGAACCAAGCAAAATTATTTTTTTATTTTTCGGGATCCCCAATAAATCCCTAGCTTCTTCCTTTTCATACGGCCTAAATATATCAGTATCTATACAATTGGGAATCATTTCTACTCTTTGATTCCTAAAGATTTCACTATTTTCTGCACTCAACTTCAACCAATTACTAATAGCAACTGGAGTCATGTTATGTTTATATTGATTTTTCTTTTGTATCATTATTAATCTAGTCAGATCCTCAGGATTACTACTATTTAATTGCGGGCAGCTTCCACAACCAATTTCGTACCTTCTACAATCACCTGAATAATGACAACCTCCGGTAAATGGCCACATATCCCGAAAAGTCCATACAATGGGTTTTTCGATTTTTGAAAATGAATCTAAACCAATCATCCCGCCGTTAATCCAGTGAAAATGAATAATATCAGATTCTTTATATATGTCAGTCTGTGTAATATCAGCCCCTTCTACACCAACACTAAAAATTACATCTCTCCTATCTAGATATATTCCATTTAATAATGCTTGATCTAAAAACCTACTGTATTCAATTTCATTAAATCGCTCTAAAGTTGAACTTAGTTGTATGACATTATCATCCTTAACATTATCCTTGTGTGTCACGAGCACTTTAGAATTTATTCCCTTTTTTATTAGTCCTTTATGCAGAAAGTAGGCTCCTCGAGCGGCCCCGCCTTGTAGATTTCCACTTACAATGTGGAGTATATTCATCATATTCACCCGGCATTTTGAATAGTTTCAAAGATAATATCGATATATCCTATATTGTATTCATTTTAGAAAGAAGTTCATAAAAGATTGATGTTAATTCACTAAATACCCAAGCAATTTATATCTTTATAAAAGATAGTCGTCCTCTTTTCCCTGTATTCAAGAGCAGCCATCCCTTTAAAATCAAGTCTATTAAAACCCTCATCTTCTAGATATTTTTGTCCATCATTATAATATTCTCTTTCGGTATCATCCCAAATAATGACTCCATCATCTTTCAATGCATCTATTGCATTCATTGCACAATTGACTCTATCCCTTCCATCTACAATCACGACATCAAATTCTCCCTTGTATTTTTTAACTTCTTTACAATAATCTCCTCCATAATCCAATTCGATATATTGCATTTTTACGTTAATAGGCATTTCCTTTCTAAGTTTTGCTTCCCATTTTAAATCATGCTCACATGTATATACTTCTTTTACCTTATCCGCCCACCATAAAGTACTGTATCCTGATCCATATTCAAAGACCGTCATTTCGCGAGAAATCCGATTCTCCAAAAAGTGTAAAGCAGGGTAGGTTATCCAAGGTATCGGATTATCTTGGCGATCAATGCATTCCATTTTCAAAATACTATTTAACCAACCCCAATCATGAAGAGGTCCTTTACCTGAAAAAATTTCTTTCATAACCTTTAGCTTTATATAATCTTCAAAATATTGATCCTCAAATAAAGATTCAATAATTAGGTCCCGATACCTATGATCATTCTTGAATTTCTCTACAATTACGATAGATGTTTCTTTTTGTCCTACACAAACTAATACCCCGTCAGTATTCTGTAATAAATCTAATGGAACGTCATCTTTGTCTTTAAAGACATTTAAAGACTGATCTATCTCGGTCCCCACGATCACGCCTTTACGATCTATACAACCGCATACAACACTATTCCGAGATTCTAATAACCTTGCCCCGATCTCACCAGATGTATTTGTACCGTACAGTAAATACCTTTTCATTCCTTGAGTCATCCTCACTGTTTAGATAATATTCTCAGCCTCAAACCACTTTTTTATTGATTCCTTTGCTATAGCACTTTGTTTATTTAGAGTTGGAATACTACTCAATTTCTTGTTAATAATTGAATCACTTTTGCTAGACTTGTTGAACACGGGTACTAACATGTACATATCATCATATTCTATTGAGAGCCGGTACTCGTCTCCAGTCATTAATTCCTCGTATCTTTTTTCACCCGGACGCAATCCAATTTCATTAATCTGCACTGAATCTTGTATGCAATACTTATTTTTTACCTCTTCTATAATCACTTCCACCAAATCGCCCAGCCTGATCACCGGCATCTTCAACACAAACACTTCTCCACCTTCAGCCATCTCATTGGCCTTCAGAATCAGCTCAATCGCCTGGCTTGGCGTCATCATGTATCGAAGCATGTCAGGATCGGTAACCGTAACCCGTCTTTCCTCTAATATCTGCTTTTTAAATAGCGGTATCACAGATCCTCGGGAGCCCATGACATTTCCGAATCTTACGGAAGAAAATATAGTCTTTTTCGGACCCTTCTGAAATTCCGCGGCAGAGATCAAACGTTCTGCGGTTAATTTCGTTGCCCCGTATGTGTTGGTCGGGGAGATCGCTTTATCCGTGCTGGTAAACAGTACTTTCTTCACATTGGCTGCGATCGCGGCTTGAATGACATTTTGGGTACCGATCACGTTCGTCTGTACCGCTTCAAAGGGGTTATACTCACAAGAAGGGACATGCTTCATGGCAGCCAGATGGAACACATAATCAATGTCTTCCATCGCCCGACGGACGCGATCCGCGTCCCTCACATCACCAATAAGGAACCTCAAATTCCGATGTCCGCTCAACCGCTGCTGCATCTCCCATTGCTTGTGCTCATCTCTGCTAAATATACGGATCACTTCAGGCTCATCCTGAAGAAGCCGGTTGGTTAAATGGGTACCTATCGTCCCCGTACCGCCGATAATTAATATTTTCTTTCCCTTATAACGCAATGTCATCCCTCTATTCCTCAGAAGTCATCCAAGACGAGATCTTAATATCATCAAAACCGGGCGCAGTTCTTCATAATCGTCAAAGCATTTACAAATAAACGCTTTAAATTCGCTAATTATTTTTTCCGCTCTCTTAAAATAATCTTCAACCGTCTGGAACCGTTCGAGATTCTTGACCATCATCTCGACCTGCGCTGCATTCATCGGTTCCAAGAAGGAAAGATAGATCTTCATTTTCTTCATTTTCATAAACTGGTGATCAAATTTGGCCAGGAGCTTGTCCACCTTTTGCTGATCGTTGGCTGCAGCTGCTGCATTAGCTTCGTCGATCTGTTTCAGCATCAATGGGAACATCCGGTCAAGCCATTCGATCTCTTCAGCCAACTGAACCACGGCATCGATAGCCGTTTGCAAACGATATGGACGATCAAGGCACTGCTGCCAAGTGTTATCGACAACACCTGATTCCGCCAAATACGTTTCAATTACCCTTTCCATATCCATGAAGGGAGCTCTTTCAATCTTAGCCCCGCCCTTGGTCGTGTTTATGAACGTCATGTCATCTGCATATCGTTCAATCACGGCACCAAGCTCACTCTTCATTCGTTCAAAGCCTTCATTCGTCTCGATCTGATTGCCATATACGTCTTCCGTATAGATTACATTTTTGCGGTCTCGTTCCGTCAACGTATCTGGACGGCCCTTGTATCCGATCCCAGTGGAATAAAACTGACTGTTCCGATAGCCTAGGTTTTGTCCTGCAAAGATGACCGGATTACATCCGATTCGCTGCATCACATGTACCATAATGATTGCAATCGAAACCGCGTCCGGCACGGAATTCAATTCCTGCTTCGACTTTGCCGTCATCATCGGGGTCACTTGGTCCTGCTGCATCACCATATGGAACTTAGAGCCTGGATAATCCGGCAATGTTTCATGATAAACCGATGTGCCAAATACAAGCGGAATCGATTGGATCCCCTTTTCTACGACCGTCCGAAACACATTTTTATTATTTTTCATTGGATCGTATGTAAAGGCCGCATCCGGTTCTATCCCGTTCGCGATCAACGCTTGAATGGCCGAACCGGCAGAGAAAATATAAGCTAATCCGTTCTTTTTAATATATTTCAAGTGTTCAATCTCATCTGCTAAGGATGGTCCTGCTGACACGATGATGGCAGGTTTCCCCTTGAACACCGAATGGTCCATGGTCAAAAAGTTTGGCGTGGACAAGATGTCCTTCATATTCAAGAGACTATTCATGATCCACGGCTTTTGCATCATGCGAGTCGCTCGCAAGTTGTATGCTTTCTGTGAAGCGAGATTAGTAAACAGCTGTTCAAATCGCTCATAATGCTCCGAAAATAATCTGCGGTAGCTTGGCAAAGGAATATAAACAACAGATCCATTCACCAGATTTACCCATTCATAAATTTGCTGGATAAAAAGGTCACTTTGATCGTCCACGATCAATTCTCGTATATTCTTATGTTCAAGGAACTGCACATCCCTCGTCCGTACCAGTGTATCAAATACACCAAGATGTGGTTCGATAACGGTTATTTCCACTTCTGGATTTCTCTGTATGAATTGCTCGACATGGTAACCCAGACCAATGCCATAAAACAAGACATGGCTTGATTGATCTATTTCATAAGCTTCGATTATTTTCTCCGCTTCGTGAATAGGATCATATTTACTGTGTAAATAAGTGGTGGATGCATTCTTCTCAACTACAGCGGTATATGCCCCATTTATTTTGGACGGCTGAGCACTAACGATAAAGTTCGATGAACTTGTATGATTGTCCAGTTGTTCCAATACTTGCGGGAAACGCCGCTTCAATATTACTTCGTTATTAGTGAGTATCATTTCTGACTACCTCTTGATCTATAATCATCTGAACACAATCTAACAAACGCTGATATTCAGGGATTGCTTCATATTTGAGCAAATCGCTTACTGACGTATAGTCCTGTTGTTGTAATGCTTCCTCAAGCTCCTCTACAAATTCAGAAAAAGCGGCGGCTTCTAAAATTTGCTCGTATCCTCTTGAGCGTAATAATTGCACTACACTTTGGATCCACTCGAAACCTTTAACAAACTGATTGAACTGCTCCCATGTTTCCTGATTCGGAGACGGATAAAATCCATTAACTAATAATTCTAATGATGGAACAGCTCGCTGAAGATAATTGTGCAATGAGAGTATTGTCTGGTTAATAAACTCTCTTTCATTAAGAACGATGGCTTCTACCTTTTCTATCGAATTAATCTTGTCAAGGATTGTTTCGTAAGGATCTTCATATACTTCAACTTCTCCATTGATGATGATATGACTAAAAATCGTACCGGTTTCTTTCATTCTTTCATTAATATCATTAAACATTTGATCCAGTCCTGATTTATCCGCCTGATATACGAGCACTTGATCTTGAAATATTAATTGCATATCGTATTCCCTCCGAACCATTTAGCGACAAAAGTTGACACGTTTTTCTTTGTCTTTATTATCGGTTAAATGGGTTCTAAAGTGTATAGATAAATATATCCAAGACAACAAAAAGGGCCTCGTGAGAGACCCCTTCGCATTTCTACTTATCAATGTTATTATCTTAACAGCTGCAATACACCTTGAGGTGTTTGGTTAGCTTGAGCAAGCATAGATTGAGCAGCTTGTGTAAGAATGTTATTCTTCGTAAAGTTCATCATTTCTTTCGCCATATCTACATCACGAATACGGGACTCGGAAGCAGTCAAGTTCTCAACTGTCGTGTTCAAGTTGTTGATTGTCATTTCCAGACGGTTTTGCTGCGCACCTAGGTAAGAACGAGCTGAAGAAACCTCTTTAATTTGGTCGTCGATACCACCGGTACCGGAAAGAGCACCTCTTGCACCGGAAGCAGTACCAAAATCCAAAGCATTTACATACGTAGCAACACCGGACAAGGAGAAGTTGCTAGCATCCATTTCCAATGTTTGAGCTTTTTCTTGACCGATCTGCAGTGTTACTTTACCACTTGCTAGACCAGTACCACCGCTACCAGCTAACAATTGAATACCGTTGAATTTCGTGTTGTCACGAATGTTTTCGATTTCTTTCGCAAGCTCTTCAACTTCTTCTTGAATACGATCACGGTTTTCATCTTGAAGCGTACCGTTGGAAGCTTGAGTAGCTAGTTCTTTAATACGAACGAGCATATCGTTAACTGTTTGCAGTGCACCTTCTGCGGTTTGCACAAGGGAGACTCCGTCTTGAGCGTTACGGGAAGCTTGTTCCATACCGCGGATTTGCGCTCTCATTTTTTCAGAGATAGACAAACCAGCAGCATCGTCAGCCGCACGGTTAATGCGGTAACCGGATGACAATTTCTCGATGTTTTTGCTTGCGTTTGCAGTGTTGATACCCAGTTGACGGTGGGTGTTTAAAGCTTGAATATTGTGGTTGATAATCATGTGATATTTCCTCCTTGAAATGTTTGCTTATCCCGCTTCCTTGCGGAATGTATGTACCTCAATCGAATAGGTCGGCCGCCCTACTCATTTCGGCTCTAATTTATATATCGTACTTTTGGGATCAATAGTTTAGTGCCATTTCTAGCCATTTCTAATCATAATGTTTTATTTCCCATTGTTTTTCTCTTCTTTACTGAACAATACCCTTTATTTTATGCGATTTTCTCCTTTTTTCAGCATACCAACCAAATCTGATGTTGAAATTTGACTATCTACAGCTTCCCTATTACTTTTTTGAATACTTTCATATACCTCTTTGCGATATACGGATATGGACTTTGGAGCATTAATCCCAATCTTAACGATGTCGCCTTCTACATTCGAAATCATGATTTCAATGTCTTCTCCAATCATGACTGCCTCGCCTTTTTTTCTACTTAGTATTAGCATCGGATTTCCCTCCCGGAGCAGCTTGGCTAAAAAGTCTGTGCTTTGTGGAGTAGCTGCTGTGTGCCATCACATACTGCTTTGCAACATTTTTATGTACATTAATAACTATGGGAGCAAGCAAATTCGTTGTTGCTTGTGAAATGGTTTTATCCGAGGAAACAATGGTATAGATTCGAACATCTTGCTCATTAAAGATTTGCAAATCTTGAATAAGCTCTTCCGATAAACTGATCTCATAGTCAGGGAAGAAATAGAAAGGGTCAGTAATAATAAAGCTGATGTCCCCATCATCTATAGACTGCAGGTAACTAAAGGGAACGTCTTCATCAATCGGAACGATAATAAATTGATTTATACAGCGAAAACCGGGCAGACCTAATGGAAAGCGTATTACTTGTGAAGACTTGTAGATAATTTCACCTAATCGTTTGGTTAATAATTTCATTCTTCTCAACTCCAATCTAAAAATATTCTACCCACAAAAATAAAGCTACAGAGTCGCTCCAACTTACTCCATAGCTTCATTATACGGCTACGATCGCCATTATTATAATTTCATGTCGATTTGTGGCGGTATGATCGTCACCTTGGCATATTGAGCCATTGAAATTTCTACGTCTCTTCGGTGATACATAATTTCTGGCCGAACCCATGGAGTCATATTTTCCACATGTCCTGCGTGCACTTCAATCACAGGTTTACGCGCAATATACTCGATATCAATATTATCGTAAGCAGCTGGTCCAGAGATTCTAGGTGCTGCCATCGGTGCAAATGCATCCATAGCATTATTTTTGATCGCATTGGTTTTTTTATGAATTGCAGCCAACTGGTCCCCTTCTTGTACTCTCCGCGCAATACCTTGCAGTGCTATACTCTCGGCTTGATCATACAATCGCTTCATGACCTTCAAATGATCACCGAGCGCCATCGCATCCCATACCCGATCTTGATTAATATGCAATTCCCCGGACGGCGAATGAATTTCAAGACGAGGCCCCGTTGTTTTCAGTGATAAAGTTTGATGGTTTTGTTTCATCTCATAATGACCCAAATTGGGATCAATACTGATCTTAGCAAATTGCTGCTGTATTTGAATCTGAGGAATAGTCATATGTCACCACCGATTTATCTCAGAAAATCAACCAATGTAGGCTGAATCAGCTTAGCACCCACCGATAAGGATGCTTGGTATACATTTTCCGCCATCGTTAAATTCGTATACACTTCGGCAACATCTGCATCTTCTGTTTTGGATTGCAATGACTTGAGGTTTAAATTAATATCTTCAAGTCTGGTCTGAACCAACTCTACACGGTTGATCCTCGCACCTAAGTCCGCACGAACACCTAGAAATTGATTCATTCTTGTTTCAATTTTACCAATTGAGTCATTGATCGCATCAAAATCAGCTGGATCTGATAAAGCAGTAGATAATTCATCCATAATTTTAAATACGTTGTCATTATCTGTTGTCAACCCAAAAACGTCATTACCCGTAATATTCGTAGCCATTTCTACACCTTGACTAATTTCAAGCTTCACTAAATACGGGTCGGTCACTACACTGCTCGCAGTAGCTTCATCCGCATATGGCTTAATATCGGTCTTTTGACCATTAAAAATATATTTCCCATTCAATTGACTGTTTGCAATGTCCAACATCTGCTTCTTGAGCTCATCTACCTCGGATTTAATCGCATCTAAAGCGGATTGCGGATTGGTACCGTTCGAAGCCTTCACCGCTAATTCATTCAACCTTTGCAAAACGTCGCCGGCCTGAGATAGCATTTTATCCGAATATTCTAAATATGATAAGGAATTATCTACATTGGTCTGATACTGTTCATTCGCTGCGAGATCGCTGCGGTAACGAAGACTATAGGTGATTCCAACCGGATCATCGGACGGCTTGTTAATTTTCCGACCGGTCGTAAGTTGCGTGTTCCACTCATCCATTCTGCGCATGTTATTACTTAGGCTTCGAACCAGCTGCATATTCATCATGCTTTGCGTTACTCTTACAGGCATTTCCTCACCTCAATTCATGTATTATATTATTTATCTTCCTACGACACCCATACCGTTTATGATTTTATCTAACAATTCATCTACCGTTGTCATTACTCTAGCTGCTGCGTTATAAGCATGTTGGAACTTTATCATGTTAGCCATCTCTTCATCTAACGAAACACCGCTGACCGATTGTCTGCGGACATCTACTTGATCCACAATCACCTGCTGATTGCTCTGCTGACGTTCTGCCTCGGCACTCTGAACACCCAGCTGTCCTACGATGGATGTGAAGTAGTCATCGATCGTTCCGTTACTTATCACTGAATTGGTACCACCCGTACCTTGGAACCTAAACTTCGTTTCTCTCAGCTGTGATATCAGAGTTGCCAAGGTGTTGTTCCCTTTAATTACTTTCTTGTTCCCGCTACCGTCATCTTCCGTTCTTAGTGAAGCCGCAATCCGATTCGGATCAGCATCTATGATCGAATTAAGTGAAAAGTTGGCTGCGGTAATCGTTCCTGAGCCATCTCCCGCAACAAAGAAATCCACGCCTGTCTGAACCGGATCAGATAACGTATAGCCTAGTTTATGCAGTTCATTGAGTCCCTTAATCGTAACCGTAAGATCACTTGTTAATGTACCGGATACTCCATTCAATGTCACTCCATCCGGGAGCACTGAACCTTCAGGTAATGTTATCGTAATATCTCCGTTCGCGATTGTATTGGCCATAGTATTCAATTGATTGATGTAATCCGCCACATAACCATCTCTGGACTTTATCATTCCATAAACTTCACCGCTACCGAGGTCGCCGGAGCCGTATGCACCTACCAATACAGCAGAGTCGATTGCGGTAGCCGTTTGTCCTTGTACTAGGGTGATCCCACCAATAGCAACATCATAACCCTGCGGTGTTTCCTGCACTGTTACGTTAGCTACTTTAGAAAGCTGGTCCACTAATAAGTCCCTTTGATCCCGCAAATCATTGGCATTATCCCCGAATCCTTCAATCTTCTGGATCTGCTTATTCAAATCTGCAATAGAACTTGCGATATCATTAATCTCTGTTGCTTTCACTTCAATATTCTGTGTTAGATCGTTCTGCAAATCCGTCAATTGTTTACTAGTTAAATTGAAGGTGTTTGCTAATGCGATCGCATTTTCACGAACGAGCTTACGCCCCGTGATATCCTCTGGATTATTGCTCAAAATGGACCATGATTCCCAAAATTTATCCAAGACGGATCTCAGTCCTGTGTCAGAAGGCTCGTTTACGATACCTTCAAGCTTCTGTAGTGTATCCAACTGCACTTCCCAACTGCCTAACGATTTATTTTCATTCCAATATTGATGATCCAAAAATTGTTCCCGAATCCGAGTAATCGAACTAAACTCAACTCCAGTACCCAATTGTCCAGGAATTGCGCTGTGTGTCATTCCGTAGGCTTCGATCGGAATCGAAGTCTGCATATTGACGACTTGTCTCGAATAGCCTTTCGTGTTCGCGTTCGCAATATTATGGCCGGTGGTGGACAATGCCGCTTGCTGCGTATTTAAGCTTCTCAGCGCCGTCTCTAATGTGTGAAAGGTTGATCTCATGTTTACACATCCTTCTATCTAAATCGAATCCATCTATGCCCGCGTATCAAATAAACTTTTCCGTTTGCTGTCCTTCTGCTGCGCTGCCGGATTATGGTACACTGCCTCATCTTCCTCCGCACCAACGAGCATATCCAAGGAGTAATTCACAAAGCTGAGCGACTGCCGAATCAGCTGCTGGTTCAGTTGATTCTTCTCCTTGAGCTGTGCGATGACCTGAACCAGCTTCTCCTGGCACCCTAACAGCTGCTGCTTTTCTTCCTGTTGAAAGATGAATTTCGAAAGCTGGCTGATCGTGATCCCGACCGTTACCGGCAGCCCGCGTCCTTTCATGTATTCATCTATTCGCTGCGCACGTTCCATATCGGCTTGAGCAACTTGCTTCACAAGCTTGCTCTCGCGATTCACAATACCGTTCAGCTCTTCGATCCGATTATGAATCAGCGCTTCTTTCTTTTGATCCGCTAATTCCACCAAGTGCACGTGCAGATCATACAAACGTTCAAGTTGTTCCAATACCGGCTGTATCGTCATGTGGTTCACCCGTTCTGGTATGGATTTTTAAAATAGCCCAGCATTTTCTCCGCTACTTTACCCGCATCGACTTGATAAGTTCCGCTGCTCACCGCTTCTTTAAGCTGCTCAAGCTTCTCAGCCCGCTCCGGAGACCTCGTCCCTTGCAGAAGCTCTTTGGCTTCTGAAGAAATATGAATCGAATCTTTCTGTTTGCCCTTTGCTGCCGCGCCGCTGCTCACGGCCATGTTCTGCTGATAGCGTTGAACCGCACCGGTTCGTTGTATGTCATTGATTTTCATCGTTATCCCACCTCGATTTCCACAAATAAAAAAACCGAATTATCATTATTGATAATATCGGTTAGTCTATGTAGAAACTTTATAGTCAATATCTACTAATCGAGCTACTCTTTGTTTTGGCGAATGTTATAGTTTACAGGCTGCGCAGCTTCTTGAGCATCAGATGACCTCGCTTGACCCGTCGTCATGCGCTGCATATCCTTGGTAAGCCTGTTTCTGCAATTATCGCACATGGTACCGCTGTGGATCAGCGTGCCGCACACTTCACATGGAATTCCCATATTCGGAGCATCGACAATCGAAATCCTGCCTTCTCGAACGAACTTCGTGATCTGCTTGACTGGAACTTCCGTCGCTTCGCTTAATTCATAAATGTTGCAGCCTTTATTTTTTCTCAAATAATGCAGGCAAGCCTCGTACTGCTTTTCGATCTCCTGGCGGCACATGCCGCACACGTCACCAAAACCTTTATTGTATAAGCGTCCGCATCTCGGGCAATTGGCCGCCATCAAGTTCATACCGGCTCCTCCTATCAGGATGTTTTTAATATCCACAGAAATCGACATGCACTTAATGTCGAATTCCCACATTCTGAATTAAGCTATATTATAATCCATGCCTTGTCCTTTTGAAAAGGGGTAACTTTGTTTGGTATGCCTAGGATCTTGCGGCTGTCAGGCAAAAAATGGGGAGCGGAATGCTGCCGCGAACGACATTTGAGGCTTCTCTCAATGTGCTTCCCGTCGTATAGATATCATCGATCATCACGATGACCGGCTGTTTTTTCTGCTTCGATGCCCAATGATAAAGACGTCCCGCTTCCTCTCTGTTTAAACCGAACACATGCTTCAGCGATTCAGCGCGTTCCGTTCTGCTTTTGAAGCTTTGTTTCTCCGTATGTCTAACCCTCTTAAGCAATTCAAACACTTTAAATCCTTGAAGAGACGAGAGCCTCTGAGCCATTTGCTCCGTCTGGTTAAATCCGCGTTCCATCGCCCTTTCTTGGCTGAGAGGAATATAGGTCACGGCCACAGGCAAGCCTCGCAGTTTGGGAATATCATGCGTCAGCCGTTTCCACGCAAGCTGCAGCAAATCCCCGAATAAGGCGGATAGCTGTTCATCGCCTCTATATTTATATCGGGCCATCCAATCGATAATAGGCTCCTCGTAGCGGACAGCACTGCGATTGCAAATAAAGCCTTGGCGGCGAATTCCAGCACAATCCGGACAGTCCATATCTCTTCCGCAGATTCTGCACTTCAATTCGCTAAGCCATGGAATATTCGATGCACACCGCCTGCACAGACCGTGAATCGATTCTGACAGCGAGGCGCCGCAGCCCATACAAGTGATTGTCTGCCCCTCAAACAGTGCTTTCCATATCTTCATTGCGCAAATATCCTTTCTTCGCCGCAATCTGATTCATTCGTTCAATTTGCCTTACCGCTCCCTGCTGTGATCTTGTTCTAGCACTGGAGAAAAAGTATACCTTGCCTTGAGGATCCAGAGGAGACCGCCCGGCTCTTCCCGCCATCTGAACAAGCGACGCCTCATCGAATAATGAGCTGTCCGCATCCAAAATGAACACATCACTTTTCGGGATGGTTACGCCTCGTTCCAATATTGTCGTCGTGACCAAAATCCGAGAATGGCTTTCACGGAACTCCATGACCTTGTCCCCCCGGTGCTGGTCGACAGAGGAAGTGCCTTCTACCCTAATGTGTGGAAATACCCGCCTTAGCGAACCCACCACCGGTTCAACAAGCCGAATCGCAGCCACAAACACGAAAACCTGCGCCCCCCTGTCTACCGACATATGAAGCATGCGTTTCAATTGATCCGGTATCTGGCGTCCACCACACCATTGTTTAACCGCTGGAATGGTATAATGCATAGGCACAGGCAGAGGATACCTGTGAAAACGGACAGGCACCCTAACATGGTCCAGCACTCCTCGCTTAACTTGACGCTGAAGCTCTTTCGGCGGGGTGGCGGACAGAAATATCATTTTGCCGTCCGGCTTTAACGATTTACGAGCTGCATAAGCAAGCTTAGGATCGTTATGGTACGGGAACGCATCCAATTCGTCGATAATGACCAGCTCGAATGCTTGTTCAAAACGGAGCAGCTGATGCGTCGTAGCCAATATGAGATCCGCCCATAACCATCCCTCGTCACTTCCGCCATATAACGTCGCAATGTTTACGGCGGGAAACGCCTTGTTCATCCTCGGAGACAGCTCGAGTACGACATCTCTCCGGGGAGTCGCCACGGCCACCCGCCCGCCTGTTGAAAGGACTGCCTCAATCAACGGATAAATCATCTCAGTCTTACCCGCTCCCGTTACCGCCCAAATCAGGAATCCTGGAATGGGGGTTTTTACTTTCGCCTTATCAGATAAGGCCGCGGTCCGTTCAATAAATGCCAGACCGCTCTGAACTGCTTCCGTCTGTGCAGGACTTAGCCCCCATGATTCCAAGCTTCTCATCTGGACGGGGACAGCTTGTCCGTGCTGTGAAGCTGGCAGGCTGTTTCCGATGATTAGCACCGAACAGCTTCGGCTTCTGCCCATTGTCAAGCACCCCTTGCAGTACCAGCATGCGTCCCCGCAAGCAGCGCAAGGCGTCCGCTGTAAATCATCACCAGACGATCCGCATCTTAAGCAGTAAGGCCCCCCATGATGGGCCGTACCTTTTATCCTGCGAAACAGCTTCCTGCAGATAGACACGCCCTTCCCGTTCACTCCATCATGGATACCGCATGCCAGCCTAACCGCTCCTGTCAAGTACAGTAGTTGAGTCCAGCGCTGCCATTCCTCCGCTTCGTCGATTAAATCGTGATCCTGCAGGAGCCGTTTAAATTCTTCTGGAAATAGGGAACGCCCCTGCATAAGCCTCGCCATCTTTCTGCAAACGGCCTTCTGCGCTCCGGAAAGTCCGATTCTCTCCCTTGGCACATTGGATAGCGTATACCAAGAAGCTGCCTCATCGACTGCTGCCGAAGGCTCCGCCGTCTTCTCTTCATCCTGGGACGGATGGAATCGCACCTTGTCCCAGAATGGAATGCGTCGCTGTTTAAAAGTCGCTGCCTCTGCTGCCTCTCCTGCATTTGCCTGCTTCCATGCCCTGCTCCAGGATAGGCTGTCACACAGGAGCCGCAGCCCCTTCACTTCAGGCTTCGCCAACCATACGGCCAGATCCGATGCCAAATGCAGCGTTGGTACGACCTGGGCAGCACCTTGAACCGTCACGACTTCGTACAAGCTTGCTTTCATGTTCCCCCTCCTCTCAAGCACAAAAAAACACACCTCTGCGGATTTAACCGGGGTGTGCTTCACGCCTTTTCAACGCAGTGAATCCATTCCAACGATGAATAAAATACTGAATGAATTGGATTCCATTATGAAATTAGATCTCGCTATGATTCGATCAATAAAACAGCTGCAACCGCTTCAAATCTTCTACCGGCTCAAGGTGAATTTCAACGGTATGTTCATCTTCACGCATAAGTGTCTCCACGAGCGCCAATTCCGGCTGTATCATCCGATGCTCAATGCCCCAGCGGTGCAGCAGTTTGGCTGCAATATCCATCGTCTCGCGTGATGCGTCCTCGCTCACAATGGTCACTATAAACTGCCGTCCCCTCATCCAGTGCCACATCTGAATGGATCGAAGGATCCATTCCATCTGCAGCTGCTTGTCTTTGACCCATAATATATAATGGCTTCGGGCTTTCGTACGGCCTTGGGATACCCGATGTATAAGGTGAACGGTCACTATCGCGGAGCCGTATAAAACAATGATCCAAACTAATCCTTCGATCATGAGGCTCAACCTCCCTTTACAACACAATATATGCTGCAGGGGAGAGGGAAGTGCCAGTTCGAAGGCGCTGTGCTTCTTCCAATTGTTCTATGCCGGACCAATAGTAAAAACGAATTTATAGAACGTTAGATCGTAACCCAGCCGATTTTAATCGCATTAATGACCGCCTGCGTGCGATCATCAACCTCCATTTTTTGAAGAATGCTGCTCACGTGATTTTTTACCGTTTTCTCACTTATGAACAGGCATTCACCGATGACCTTGTTGCTCTTGCCTTCCGACATGAGCCTGAGTACCTCGGCTTCTCTGCGGGTTAGCGGGCTTTCCTCCGCCACGTATCTTGCGCCGGCTTCCTGTACCTGCTGAGATGCGGCCGCCACATCGTCTTCTCCCATGTATGTCATTCTTCTTAATTGATTGATCAGCTTGCCAGTCACTTTAGGATGAATATACGCATGACCTTGAACGACGGTTCGAATGGCATTAATCAGCTCGTTTGCTTCCATATCCTTCAGCAAATAACCGGAAGCCCCTTTACGCAATGTTTCGAACACATAGCTCTCGTCATCATGAATCGATAAAATAATGACCTTCACTTGCGGGAAAATATTGCGCAGCTTCTCCGTAGCGCCTACACCATTTTCAATCGGCATATTAATATCCATGAGCACGACATCCGGAAGCAGCTGGTTACACTGCTCCACCACTTGAATACCGTCACCGCATTCACCGACAACTTCGAAATCATCTTCCATATTCAAAATACGCTTTAAACCTTCTCTAAATAATGCATGGTCATCCGCAATAAGCAGTTTGACCTTCTTCTCTACAGATGTAATCACAAACTCACTCCTTCCCCAAACTATCATTTATAGGAACCATGATTTTCAATTTCGTACCCGCATCCACTTCGGATTCAATTTCGAAAGTACCCTCGAGCAGCTCAATGCGCTCCTTCATCCCCATTAAACCGAAGTTCTCGCCTTCCCGCAGCTTCTTTCCAATGATGCTAGGATCGAACCCGACTCCATTATCCTGAATGAATAATAGAACGGCATCGGATTGAAACGTAAGACTGACTTCGACAGAGGTTGCCTTGGAATGCTTGAGAACATTAGAGAGTGATTCCTGCACGACCCTGTATATCGCCACTTCCATCGCTGAAGGCAGTCTAGCTTCTTTGCCATACAGTTCAAAACGGGCACGAATCTTATACTTATCCTCAAAATCCTGCACGAACTTGTGAAGTGTCGGAACCAGACCCAGGTCATCTAGAGCCATCGGCCTTAGGTTAAAGATCATTTTGCGAACCTCTTCCAAATTGCTGCGCACCTGCGTCTTCAGATCCGCTACTTCTTCTTTCACCAGCTCGTATTGTTCCTTCATCAGCATGCGCTCGGTGATCTCCGTCCGAAGGATGAGATTGGCCATCGATTGAGCAATGCCGTCGTGGATTTCCCGGGCAATTCTTTTTCTTTCTTCTTCCTGTGCGAGTGTAATCTTGAGGCCCATGATCTGCCGGTTTCTCGCCGACTCGATAATTCGGGTGACTTGCTCCAGGTCGCCGGATAAGTACTCCAGCACCACATTTAATTGAGAGGCAACGGTTTCCGCTTTTTCAATCGTCTTATCGACATTGCGGATCCGCTTCTGCAAATCGTCCCGGCGGGCTCTTAAATTAGCCTCCTTCTCCCGATAAAGCAGAATTTCCATTTGAATTTGGGTCGCAGCCTCGTAGGCCTGTTTAATATCCTGTTCCTTGTAGCGGCCGAAATCTCTGCTCACCTCTGACAAACGGATTCTCGCCAGCTTGAATTTCTTCTCCAGCTCATCCACTTTATCCATGGCGCTGTATGCTTCTTCCGTAACCTGTGCCAATTCTTTGTTTAAACTATCCAGTTCAGAGCGGGCGCTTTCGCAAATTTCAAAGATTTGATATTTGCTTTGATCCATGACTTCCAGTGCATTTTTAAAAATGCGGTCTATTGCGTCCGACTGAAAATTCACTGCGCCCGTCTCCTCCATATCAACTATTATAGTCTATTTATTCCAATTTTTATAGTTTTAGAAAATGTTCGGCATACCCTTTTCGTGAATGATTGCTATATGGTTTTACGAATTCAAATGCAACCACTACATTATACTAGCATAATATGGAATCTGGTAATTAAGCATTTAGCCCTATTTACTGGAGGGTGATCGAGTTAGTCTTCTGGTCCCATCCGACCTTCCAGCCTAATGTTTCCGCAATGAAACGAAGCGGCACCATTGTTCTGCCATTCATTGCCTGCGGAGCAATCGGTGCGGTCACCCGCTTCCCGTTATAAATCATTTCCGGGTTATCCAGCCACATGTCTATCAAGCTGTCCCCTTTAATGATCGTCAGCTTCTTCGCCTGATTGTTCCAAATCACTTCTCCGCCCAAGGCATCCACTATGAAGCGGATCGGAATCATTGTGTTGTAGTTATTCACGATCGGAGCTTGATCTACCTTCATAGCTATGCCGTCCACGTTCATTTCTTTACTTCCTACTTTAAAGTATACCGTAGAATACGATGCTTGTGCACGTTCCACCGGATACTGGAACTTGATATTGTCTATCGCCATACTTCCGACAGCAGCGCGTTCATCCTGTCCATCTTCTGGATTGACGACATAAATACGCTTCAGCTTGATCGGATAAGCCAAATCCAGCGGAGTTAGATCTGCCGTTACCGTCTGCCAGCCTGTCCAATTTACATTTCTCGTAAAATCAACATACTGCTCTTTGCCATTCGCATCGACGACGATCGCTCTTACCCAGTTATAGCTGTTATCTCCGTACAAATCCATCTTCATCTGCATTGGCTCGCCCTCTACAGCAACGCCAAGATCATTATTAAACGCAGCGTAGACAGCTTTCGTGCCGGCGCCTTCCGTAAAGTCATAATCAATTCGCAGCGCGTTGCCGCTGCTTCCACCTACTTGAGCCGTGGTTACGGCACCCCTTATTTCTGTTGGAGTTACCTTCACTGCCGGAGCGAGCTGCTTCGTATCAAAATCCGCGAACAACCGGTCTTCTCCGGAGTGAAGTGTCAGCATCGTACTAAATCCGTCGTATCTGGCAATGATTTGTGCCGTACCTGTTCCGTTCACCGATTGAACGTCAATTCCCTGCTCCCCTAACGCTCCTTGGAATCCTCTAAACTCCCATTCCAGCGACGTTAACGGTACAGATCGCTTACTACCGTCCTGAAGTACCGCTTCCGCCGTCAGCGGAATCGTCGTCCCCGGAGTCACCATGACGGTCTGCCCCAGCGAGAGCTGCAGGCTTTGCACTTCTTCACTGCCGATGATGCGGACTTCCTTCGTCGCTTTGGCATTTCCTGAAACAGCACTAATCGTTTCTGTTCCTTTACCTACGGCTACAAACTCACCATTCGCGAACGCCCCGACACCATTCTTCACGCTCCACTTCACTTGATCCGTCCCTATACTCATCGGGTTGTAATACTGGTCGTATGCGCGCAGGCTGAAGCTTGCCTTCTCACCAATAAACAATACGTCCGTACCATCAACGAATATTCCCTTCACCGTCCCCTGCGGTGCAGTAGAGTAAACCCCGATTCCGTTCACGATCTGCCGCTGTCCACCAAACTCTGTCGTATTAACCAGTACCGGATTGACAGCACCCAACGGACGGGACACAAGCTGCGTCGAACCTCCGCCATCAAGATTAATCCCTTGATAGATCCCCAGTTTCAGCATGAGACGCTGGAATTCAGATACCGTAAGTCCAGCGCTGTCAGCCGAGTGGTCCGCTGTTATGAGGTACACGTACCGGCGATCCTGGGTATATCCTACACCTGTTCTGGAACGATTCCCTCCAATACCGGAAACATCCCGAGAGTACTGCGCGGCTTGACCATCCTTCACCAAAATGGTATGGCCGCCGATCAGCATTTTAAAGGTTGTCGGGTCTTCCGTATTGTTCGGATTCGTAGACTGCATGCTGTAATCGATGTGGATCGGATCGCCTACCTTCAGGTTCTGCTCTACATAAGTCTTCGCTGTACCTGCCGCACGCAGAATGTATCCGTCCTCCGGCACGAGCATGTCCAGCTTCTGGCCGATGGAGATCTGTTCGATGATTCCGTTCCGAATCAGCACTTCCGTTGGGGTGGTTGCTCCGTCATTACCCCGATCTTTGCTGCCCCAAGCGGATGTGTACAAGTAGATTTTGTTTTGATGGCTGTGTTCTGTTTTAGATACCCAGTAATACGTCTGATTAATTCCCTCCAAAGGGAACATGCTGCCGTTCGCAGCCGTAATCTGACCTTGGAACGTATACATATCGATCACAGGTTTATTGTTCTGATTAATACCGAACGTGTATAGACCCTGCAGTTTAATCGGGCTTGTAATCACCGTACCTTCGCTGACACTGGGTCCCATGTAACCGCTAAACTAGAATCAACGGATTCCGCTAAATAAGAATGAACAAAACTTACCATACCCTTCCTATTAAGATATCATAGAACTGGTAATTCTAGCATCAGGGGGAAGCGGTATGAGGAAAGA
>NZ_JBHSQV010000177.1:0-69844 GCF_042658665.1 Marinicrinis lubricantis | reverse complement strand
GAAGAAATGGACGGGGCGTATTCAAGGCTGGGGGCAAATCATCCTCCAACTATCCATTCATTTCGAGGAGCGCGTCACCCCTTATATCATTGATTAATAGAGTTTACACAAAATATTTGACAGTCCCGTTTTAACAGGCTATAAAGTTGTAAATGCGATTACTGAAACTACATTAAACAATAATTTGCCTGTAAAGGTAAGTATTAAATCAATTGAAGATTATTATGATAAAAGTGGTAAATACCTAAAGACACTTGTCATATTGGATGAAGTCTCCAATGACTTTTCAAGTGGTAAAGCCTATAAAACATTTAATAAGGAAGAATATAAACAACCTTTATTAAAAAAGGAAACTAGCATTAATTTAAACGAAAATCATTTTGTACAACCAATTGCATTTGATAGCAGTGCAGAGAAAGAATCTGTTAAAAACAACATAATTTCCAACATTGATAATATAAAGACGACTAAATCAATTTCATAATACCTTCAGCAGCTTTAATCAAGACTACATGTTGTATCGAACGGTTCAATCGATCAATATGTAGTGACAAATTCAGTATTTAGATCATTTATGAAATGGATTCGACTGCTAAAACCAAGGAAATTAAAGGCTTCACATATGAAGAGTTTAATAGATTGAAAGAAATTGGTGAACAAGCAAGAGTCAGTGGATCCGGAAATATCGTAACAAATTCCGCCCAATCCTCTAACGATGTCATAATATTTGACCACTGGGAGCAATGTCCGACAACTTCCGGAGCAACTGAAATGTGTGGAGCTTATGATAATTATTATAACCATAATACCTCGACAGGAAAGTATACAATACAAACAATTACTTATGATCCAAAAGGGAGCATATATAACAAAATATCTGGTACAACAATTGGTCATGCTAAAACTGCTGGATTATTAGGGGAATACAAAGCCAAAATAAATAACTATGATGAATATACACAAAGACGCATGGACGGATTACATTGGTCTGAAGTAGCTGGATGGGCATCTGGACTAGCTAGTATGGTTATATTGGTCGCAACTTTTTCGGCAGGTCCAACTGGATGGGCTGCAGCAGTTTCACAAGCAGCAGCAGAAGCTTTCATCGCTTTAATTGGGTTAACTTCTAGCACATATACAACATATACTAGACTGAGTTATAGTGGTACAGCAGCAGCATATTTGCATGAAGCAAATATGAAACATGCATCCATAATGAATACTGGAGAATATGATAGTTCAACATGGGTTGTAGGATTATAAGCTAATACGAAAGGAAAAACACCTCTATGGATAGTCGAAAAAAACAACTGTTAGTGGCAGGAGGTACTTCAATCGTTATCTTCACTGGAGCTACACTAATCCAATTGATCATCCTTATTGCTAACTACGGTGAATTGAAACAGAATAACGGATTATTTTTCCCAGTATCCATGTTGGTTATATTCGGATTATGCTCCATCCTCTCTATACTTCGTTTACTCCATTGGTTAAATAAATATGAGAAATCTAAAGAAAATAATCACGACAAGTAGATGTATTAATAACAAACAAATTTAAACAACGTTAAAAGCAGATGAGCTTCTCCGTAGAGAGCTCATCTGCTTTTTTCGCTGTTAATTACAGCGCCAATGGCCAGCGCCGCCAGCACCTGCATCGCGGTCTTCACAATGACCTGTCCGAGAATAGCCATCGGTACAGCGCTCCACGGCGTGAAGCCTGCCCCGAGCGGAGACAGCCCAATGACAACGAACACCACACTATCGAGCAGACCGCCGACAATCCCGCTGTACAATACACGCAGCGACATCGGAAGCTTCAACCGTGTATATATTTCCGTATCGGTCGTCTCCGAAATGATGAAGGTTACTGCAGAAGCAAATACGATCCACAGCGTATCTCCCAGCAAGTATGAGGTTAAAGCAGAAAGTACGACAGCCGCCCCCATCGCCGCATAGGTCCACGCTCTGCCAATCGCATTTTGAACAAAATCGCGAAGAAAAAAGGTAACCCCTATAATAAACGTTCCCGCCGGCACAATGAAAGCGCCTATTTCAAACGGCGCAAGCGAGGCAGTAACTACGTTCGCCGTTACAATCGCCGCTAAATACAGCAGTACCATGATCCACTTATGCATCCTATTCTTCTCCCGTGATGTTATGTTTTTCTCCTCATTATACACTTTTTTTGCTAGGGATGAAGAAGGAAACGTTTGGACCAGGACACCTGGATATTTAGCGTTCCATTCAATCGTCCGATCCGTTGACTGCCGTCATGAAGACGCCAGTTCCCTGCTGCGCTGAATCTTCAACTCGTTACCGCGGTCTGACTGGGCGTCCCTCTCTTCCAGGCAGCGGCTTAGGGTCTGCGCTTTGATCGTCAGCTGTCAAATCGATGCCGTAGTCCTTAGCGAACACCATATGCGTCTCAACGAGCACGTCCGGCGCACTCTCATCGAGATTGAAGACACGCGCTCCGCGCAGCCGATTTTTCTCCTCACCGGACAGGCCGTATGTACCGAACCCTGCACTTCCGCCATAGCCAAGCAGTACGCCATAGTAATTGCCATGATACGTATTGATGTGATCATGACCGCAGAAGACGCCCTTGACATCGCCCCTCGCGAGAATCGCGGAGAACAGTCCGCTGTTAAACGGCCCCGGACACTCGTCCTCATTCCGTTCGCCGACGATTTGGTGCTTAATCATAGCCCGCATATGATCCTCCTCTGTCCGGCTGTCCACGCTGGCAAACCACATGTAACGGTGCTCCCAAAGCGGAATATGCATGAACATCAAGGATGGAATTTTGCTCCGCCAGCGCTGCTCCAGCTTCTTGGAGGTCTCCACATACCAAGACACTTGATCTGTCTTGAGCCAATCCCAATGCGGATACCCTTCAAAGTCTTGGCCCGCGATCGACTCCGGCGCATATCGCCCGCTGTCCAGCAGCCAAATGTTAAAGGCCGCTCTTCTCCCTCTCGAGTCGTGAATAAGGATGTGACTATTGCCTGTTCCGGTCACGCCTTTCGGTCCCGCTTCGTTCAAGTTGTTGCGGTAAGACATGTAAAATTTCAGCATATCCGCTTCGTCCATTCCGCTGTTGGGCGTAGAATCCTCATCATGGTTGCCAAAGGTGACGGCCCATTTGATATTTCGCTGCTCTATCGGCTGAACAATGTTGTTCATCGCCTGCTTCATCTCCAGCTCTGTATCGCAGCCGCCCGTAATGTTGTCACCGTTCAACACGACGAAGTCCGGTTTCTCACTGTCCAGCACCTTTTCAATTAATTCAATTGTTCGGCGGTCCGTATATTCATCATCCTGTGTATCGTTGAACTGTACCACCTTAAACTTACCGTCCTTGTTAAACTGCAGCTTCATTCGTTCCTTACTGTCCGCATAAGCTTTTTCTTCAAGCCAATCGATAGGAATGCCTGTCTGTCCGATGGTGAACGCCAGTGTACCTGCACCCGTGAGCTTCAGAAAATCACGTCGGTTGATGCTCTTGGATGGTTTCTCCTTATCCATTCACATAAGCCTCCTCGTCTTCGATTAGAACTTCCATCTAACCGTACAACAGCTTTGTAAACAGAGCATGAAGGAAATCTTGAATTTGTGTAAAATGACTTTTTTTGAACCCCTCTTCTCACAGCAGACAAAAAAACACCGACCCCATAAGGCCGATGCTCTGCTTAGTGCATTAATGATTTAAGAAAACAAGCTGAATAAAGAATAGGATCGCAAACAGGTAGAAAATCGGATGAACCTCTTTCCATTTTCCTTTCACAGCTTTCAAGATCGGATATAAAATAAATCCGAAGCCGATCCCCGTCGCAATGCTGTATGCCAGCGGCATCATCGCAATAATCAGAAACGCAGGAAAAGCGACCTCAAAGTCATTCCATTCGATTTTGGTTACCACACTGATCATCAGAAAACCGACAATAATGAGTGAAGGTGCGGTAATGGCTGGAATGGAGGCCACTACTTCAATGATGGGAGAGAAGAACAATGTAAGTCCGAGCAGCACGCTCACCGTTACCGCGGTAAGTCCCGTTCTGCCGCCGGCCGCAACACCTGCACTCGATTCAACATATGCGGACGTTGGACTGGTACCGAGCGCCGCTCCTGCCGTTGTGCCGACCGCGTCCGCCAGCAATGCGCCTCTGGACCGCGGAAATTTGTTATTTTTCATCAATCCGGCCTGCTCAGCCACCCCGAGCATCGTCCCCGTCGTATCAAATAACGTAATGAGCAGAAACGTAAAGATGACAGCATAAAGCCCATGCTCGAATACTCCGCTGATATCCATCTGAAATGCCGTCTCGGACAAGCCGCTGGGCAGCGCAACGATACGATCCGGTAAATGCAGCAAGCCTGAGAACGATGCGATGATCGCCGTCACGACCATACCGATGAAGAGATACCCTTTCACCTTGTAGGACTTGAGGATGAGTGTAATGACCAAACCTGCTAATGTCAGTAATGTCATTGGCTTCGATAAATCTCCCAGCGTCAGCAATGTCGAATCTGAATTCGCGACAATGCCTGAGTTCTGCAAACCAATGAACATAATGAACAGCCCGATCCCTGCCGTGATCGCATGCTTTAAGCTGGCAGGTATCGCATCAAGCAGCATATATCGAAACGAAGTGAGCGAGAGTGCCACAAACAACACACCTGCGACAAACACGGCTCCAAGCGCGGTCTCCCACGTGACGCCTTCTCCTCCAACTACGCTATACGCGAAATAAGCGTTGAGGCCCATGCCGGGTGCAATTACAATCGGATAATTCGCTGCCAGTCCCATAATTAGTGTAGCCACAATGCTTGCAAGTATAGTGGCCACGAACACCCCATGAAAGTCCATGCCTGTGTCACTGAGAATACCGGGATTGACAATGACGATGTACACCATCGTAAAAAAGGTCGTAATTCCTGCAAGAACCTCTGTACTCAGCGATGTGCCGCGTTCTTTTAACCGAAACCATGATTCCATACTTTCACTGCCTCCAACCTGTTTATAGTTCTGAGATGAAGCCCCTTTCCACCGAGGCTTGTCCGCTTTATTCGAGCAGGTTTAGATCTTGTTCTATTAAAAGAAGAGCACAAAAAAACCTAACCCAAATTTAGGATACGTTGAAATACACGCAACCTATACTCGTAGTTAGGAATTATTGGCTCCTTGTAGAAACCCTCAAACCATATTATTGAGGATATACGAATAAGCTGACTTTCATAGAATAACGGATTATGAATCGCCAGTCAATCAATTTTCACTCATTTTTCGAGTGATTGCCGAAATATTCAATCTCATTATTTCCAAATGTTCGGAAATGGACCTCCATTCTACAATCCAAATTTATATCCGAAGCCTCGCACGGTCACAATATATTGGGGATTTGCCGGATCTCGTTCAATTTTTTTACGGAGGTTGCGAATATGGACCATCACCGTTCGAACGTCACTGCTTTTATCCCAACCCCATACCTGCTCATACAGCTGTTCAACATGAAACACTTGACCTTGATGCGCTAGCAGCAGCAGGAGAAGCTTCATTTCTTTCGCAAACAGATGAATTCTTCGTCCCTCCACATATACCTTGAAAGCAACGGGGTCAATTTTCAAATAATCGTCCTCCCATACAAGAGACGACTGAACGGATTGCGCCGCATGTCGATACCTGCGAAGCTGGGATCTAATTCGAGCAATGACCACATTCGGATCGAACGGCTTCGTAATATAATCATCGGCGCCCGCATCCAGTCCGTTTACGATATCATGGGATTCCTTTTTGCAGCTCATCATAATAATCGGTACATCCGACAACTCTCGTATGCTCCTCGTCACCTCCATACCGGAAGCATCCGGAAGCATAATATCTGTCAGCACCAAATCCGGTTTTTTGGTTGCAAACAGCTTGGCCGCCTCCTCCCCATTTATAGCCGGGATGGCGGTATATCCGCTTGACTGCAGATACAAGCAAATCATTTCCATAATATCCTCGTCATCTTCGATCACCAGCACCGTTCCACTCAATCCGAAGCACCTCCCATCTCTTTCTTGATCAGCCTGGCTGGAAGCCGAAAGCTGAATATATTGCTCGCATCCGTCCCCCGTGAAAAATCGATGCTTCCTTGATGATGCGCCATGATCTCTTTACAAATCGCCAAGCCTAATCCCGTTCCTTCCTGCTTTGCCGACCTGACGGATTTACTGCGATAAAACCGGTCAAAAATTAACGGCACTTCCTCTTCTGGGATACCGGGACCATGATCGATTACCTTCACACACAGCTCGGCTTCTTCCTCTTTCGCACCTCGCACCAGCTGAACGGAAACATGAGCCATCCCTCCAGCATATTTACGTGCATTGCTCAGTACATTAGAGAATACTTGCTCCAAGCGGAAGCTATCGGCGTAAATCACCACTTCTTCCTGCTGTGCAATGACAGCCTCCGATTCATCCCAAGTCATGCAAAAGCTGTCATCTAATGACCACTCCGTCTCATATTTATCAAACCATCTGCGCAGCAAAGGCAGTGCCGCGTGTTCTTCAAACTGCAGTGACATCTGCCGGGTCTCCAGCTTCGTCAGGTCAATTAAATCGTCAATGACTCTCCCGAGAAATAAGGTCTTATCAAAAATCCGTCTAGCATAGGCATTGTAATCTCGGGTGATGACACCATCCATAATGGCACTTGCAAAGCCTTTAATGGCCGTAAGCGGCGTTCTCAGTTCATGTGAAATATTCGCTAGAAGCAGTTTGCGAAACTGCTCCGAGCGCTTTAATTCTCGGTTCGCCCCTTCCAATCTTGCATTCATGTCGGCCAGTGCAATCGTTCGTTCACTCACTTTTCGCTCCAGCGTCATATTCACATGCTTCAGTTTTTCACTGAGCAGTTCGGATGTATGGAACGCCCTGGAATATGTAACGGAAACAAGAATCGACTGCATCAAAAGAAAGAACAGCAGACCAAGGGGCAGCCAAGGCCCGCTGGAGATGATCTGGTTGTAAAATAACATGTCGTTCACAATGACGCCCGCCATCACGGTAAACCCAATCATATTGATCACCGAGCCCTCTTGGCGGTGGAAAGCAGCCCATATGTACACGGTCATGATATATATGATGCTTGGAACGATAACAAACAGCTCAATCGGGAGCATCAGCTGTGTATACAGCTTCGCTCGCGTGAACAGCACGATACCGATAACGACGGCCTGTAAACAGGTAAATACCCGATTAAAGTACCAAGTGATCCTCGACGAATACTGTGCACCGATAAAATAAACGAATGCCAACAGACCTGCGCTTGCCGAAATATATTCAATTTTGACTGCGATCTCCCAAGGAAACGACGGCAGAAGCACGATACCGAGCGTCTCTCCGAGCACCCAAGTACGCAGACTGACAGCCAGACAAACGATGCCCAGGTAAAGGGGCTTCTTATCTTTTTTTCGGAATACAAAGATACTGAGATGATAAAAACCCATCATGGTTAAACAGCCGATCATAAAGGCTTCTGTAATGATCCGTTGATGACCTGCTTCGCTGATCGCTTCCGTATTGCCAAGGGATAAGCCTTCCCATATCCCCCCTTTACGCTGTACGAAATTCGATACTTGAATCACGATCTCATTACGGCCTGTGTGGGGTTGAAAATAGAGGATGCGGGGGACATTCTTAGGCTCCATCGATGATTTGTCCGTGCCGACTTTTCCGTTTTCCGCCAGCAGTTCTCCATTAACCCATACGGAATACGCGGTTGCTACACTGCGAAGCTGCAAAGCCATCATTCGTTTAGCGGAAAGCTCGGATAATTGGAATGTTAGCCGGTACGTCCCAAATCCAACGTTCGATAACGTCTCATTTCGCCATGAAAGTCCTCCCCAGGTAGCCGGCACTGGAATGGAATCGGAACGGAGTTCAGCCTTTTGGTCTTGAAAGGATGCAGGAGTCAGCAGCTGGCTCCAATAAAATTCCCAATCGCCATCCAGCGAAACCGTCACCCGCTTATTAAAATCGATGGTTGTCAGATCCACGGATCCGGGCAACCATCTTGTGCCCTCTTCTGCGTACATACTCGTCGGGACGAATAGGAAAACGATGGCAATCCAAATCCCAATGCAGCTTCTTCGCTTCATGAATAAAACTCCCACCTGTCACTGTGACGGCTGTTTATCCGAAAATGGTTATTTTGTTTATTTGTTCATTAATTCGACAATTATTGTATTTCCCCTCCCGTAAATAGGGGTTCAGTCCCAAAATCATCTAGGTTTTTTAAACCATTTTTTAACTGGATCTAATAAAATATTTGAGTTAAGACCTAATGAAGGGAGATTGTTATGAACTCAAAACCGAGCCTTTTTATGTTCATTCGGCGTTCTCGATTAGCCGTGATCGGAGCGCTCATCTTATGCCTGCTCGCTGCCAATGCTCATGCACCGTCCACTTTCGCCGCTGACGATGAACGCACAATCCGGATCATTGAGGCAAAAGGCAGTGTCACCGTAAAGAAATCAGGCGGTTCGTTATCCTTGAACGGTTACCAAGGCATGACATTGAGCGAAGGAGACTCCATCGCGGCTGGAACGGATTCCCACGTCATTCTGCGAGTCGAGGATGAGGGGGATGAAATTACGGTGGGGGCTGACAGCGAGCTGTATATCTCTGACCTCTCGATTCAGCAGAATGACACCGTCACAAGATTGTATCTGAATACCGGCTCTGCATGGGTGGAGGCGCACAGCTTGTCCGGGGACAAGGAAGTGTTTGAAATGGTGACCACTGAAGGAGCACTGCATGTCAGAGGTACGAACTTCTTGATGTTTGTTAATCCCCTCACGGGACAAACGTCCATGGTCGTTGCATCCGGTATCGTTCAAGCTCGGCAGCAAAACAAATTCGATCCGCAGCAAAGCAATGTTGTCAGCGTTTACCCTGCACAGCAGATCAACCTGGACAGCCGCACACAGGTTCCCGACTTAAAAACGAAGGTGGGCGTAGCTGATATCGAACAGATTGTCAATCAAGCGCCAGCTCAGGTATTAGAAAGCATCATCCGCAACAGCTCGGAAGTCCAGCAAGAAAACGAGCAATTAATGGAGCGCTTGAAACAATCTTTGGAAAAAGGCTCAGTTTCACCGGATGCAAATGCAAATCTGTATCTTTCGGATCAGCTTCAAATGGATCAATACCGTCATAATATCGATCAAATGCTGCTCAATATCGCGAAGCAGGCGGTGGATGCAAAGAAAATCGATGAAAAGCAAATGCAGCAAATCATTGATGAAGCCAATCAAGGAATCACGGATCCAAAATTCAAGCTGGATCGCGATCGAGCCAAGCCCTTGGACCGTACAGCGGGACTAGACCCTGAGGTGGAGAAAGCGAAACAACAGGCGAATGAGGCAGCAGTCCGCGCAAAAGAAGAACAAAGGCAGATGCTCGATAATCAACAGCGGCTCGCTTCATTAATCGCTCAAATTGAACAAGCCAAAAGAGCCGTCGAGGAAGCAAATCGGCAAGCTGCCGAGGAGGCTGCGAAACGAGCTGAGGAACAACTAAAGCAACAGCTCGATGAAGCGGCAAGGAAAGCGTTCGAGGAGCGCAAGCAAAGGAATGAACAGTCTTCCCGGCCAGTGCAGACTGGCCGTATTCAGCCTGGCGGTCCAGGATCAGCGGCTCCCCCTGATAACTCGGGGCCGAACAACCCCGGTCCCACTCCAAGTGAACCAGAAATGTCGATTGCGCTGAATTCGGCGTCGATAAGCGGCAATACCGTAACCGCTGCACTAACCATGTCAGGATTCACTGGAGAAAATTCTTTCTTCGCCGTCGAGGTACATCTGCTGTACGACAGCAGCAGATTGAGTTACCAAGGGAACGGCAAGGTTGCCCGTAATCCGCATGCGATTTTCGGAGCTCGAGACGGCAGTACCGAGCTCATCCGAGCGTATGAAGGTGAACGTGTATCCGAGCTGCTTTACGCCGCTGCCTTTGGACTTCCCGCTGAATCGAATGCCGGCCTGTCCGTAGAGGGTGAGCAGCTGCTCGTCGAAATTCCGCTCACGCTCATCCGCACAGGTACAGAGGATCTGAACATTCAGCTCATCTACTTTAAAGTCGTCGATCAAGACGGGAACACCGTACTGGATGGCAGCGATTTACTTCAAAACCCGGTAACGGTTCCCGTACAGTAATCTACCTGAATAGGAGTGCTCATAATGAATAAAACAGCCATGCTTTTCACTGCTTCGGCCATCGCAGCGAGTATTCTGATCAGCCCTGCCGCAGAAGCAGCTTCGATTACGACCGACGGAATGCTGGCATCGGACGGGCAAATCATGATCGATGTTTGGACTTTAGCAGGCTCCGGTGACTTCGGCAGTGCGAACGGAGAAAGTTCGCAAGCGGCTTTCCGCAACCCAAGCAGTATACTGGCTGCAGCAGATGGAACTTTGGTCGTATCCGATGAACATAACCATATGTTAAGGCAAGTCAGCGATGAAACGGTAAGTACGTTGGCCGGCGTCCTGTTGTTTATGGACGATAAGGGTAGGCCGGAAGGCGCACTGCTGGACGGAAATGCAGATCATTCTTTATTCCAAAGACCCGCAGGGCTTGTCCAGGCTGACGATGGCACCATCTATGTTGCCGACAGCGGCAATCATGCGATTCGTAAAATAACGACAGACGGACTTGTGGAGACCATTGCCGGCAGCGGCCTGATTGGTCGTTCTGACGGCTCCGGCAGCGAGGCGGCATTTTATGAGCCGCGGGATGTAGCTGTTGCCAAGGATGGCACGATCTACGTAGCGGATACGCTCAACCACTTGATCCGCAAAATCAGCCCGAGCGGCGTAGTAACGACATTGAACAGTGCTTCGGATCGTGTAGTCCAGGCATACCCCGGCGTTGCGGTGCCGGCTGGGGACTATAAGGACGGTTCGATCGCCGAAGCGAAATTCAACGAGCCTTCCGGGCTCGCGATAGATGCGAAGGGCAATTTATATGTCAGCGATTCGGGGAACCAGCGAATTCGCTACATCGACTTTAGCACCGGCAAAGTGACGACGATTGCCGGTTCCGGTGATGCCGACAGCGAGCTTTATGTCCCAGGGAGCTTCGCAGACGGCGTTGCGGACAAAGCTCAGTTCAACTACCCTGTCGGCATCGCAATCACAGGTGAAGGCGGACTCCTCATCGCCGACAGCTTGAACCATTCGATTCGCTACCTCATGGACGGCGAAGTGACTACGCTGGCAGGAAGCCGTACACAGCAGTTTGGCGAAGACGACGGCCCTGATCGCAGCGCGCAGTTCCATCGGCCTATCGATGTTGCCCTTTCGGAAGACGGAACCATCTATGTTGCGGATGCACTGAATAACGCCATCAGGAAGCTGGAGCTGTACCAGCTGCCGCTCGATCAACTGACAGAAGGCCAGGTGAACGTAGTCCTCGGTCGGGAGCGCATCGCGTTCGATGTACAGCCTGAAATTGTAAACCAGAGCGTCGCGGTACCGCTGCGTGCCATTGCGGAACGACTCGGATACACCGTAGAGTTCCACACCGAAGAAGGATATGTCACCGTAACCCAAGGCGAACAAACCATTACCCTAAATACGGTCGTAGGACCCACCCATCAATCGGTCTACTACCACTTTAACCGTACCTTTGTCCCGATTCGCTTTTTCTCGGAGCAGATCGGCATGGATGTCCAGTGGGATGGAGCGAGCAAGACTGTCATTTTACGATAATTCGAAATGACGATTATGAAAGAACGGAGGACTTTTTGCATGATCCATCAAAAATATAAAAGCAAAATGATAGCGTGGCTGTTGGCCGCTCTGCTTGTTGGCATCATTCCGCTCCCCGCTGCTGCCGAAGGTGCCGAGTCCAGTTCGGTTTCGGATTTCAGCGTGACCTCTGATGTGTACGCCGGTCCTTACTTCAGCGGGTATTACGACTACCCGGACTCATTGCCCGTCTACCATTTTTCATTCACGCCTGCGAGCAGCCTGCAGGCTGGTGATACGATCGAGGTTCATGTGCCAGAAGGCTATTCCTATGAGGGCATGGGCTATTATGTTTGGACCCCGGCGGACATCAACCCCGACAGCATCGAAATTACCGTTAATGGTACAGAACGGCCCGGACTCATTTCACGGGCAGGCGCCATCCAGGATGCTGTGCATCAATCGAATGCCATTCAATTCACATTATCGGATTCCATCCAAGCCGGAGCGAGTGTCGATATGGAGCTGTCTCAGTTTTTGAAAAACCCTGATTATCATCATGAAACAGCCGGTCCAAGACCATTCGCGCTTCATACCAGCAAGGATACCGTCCCATATACTGCAAGTTTTGACTTTTTCAGCCGCAGAGTCACCGACTATTATCCGGATGCAGACAGCTACACTGTTTCAGCGGTGTCCGGTTACCAGTTCAAATTCACGGTCATGCAGCCGATCGAAACAAACACACCGATCACGATCACGTTCCCTGATGGGATTCAGCTGCCGGATGCTATTGACCCCCAGCACGTACAAATTAACTCCATGCCTGCAGCATCTGTCCAGCGCAGTGACAATCAACTGAACGTGATGTCTCCTGTGCGCTTAAACAGCTTCCAATCCGTCATCATTGCAATCTCACCGGAAGCGCAAATCACAAATCCGGCGGAAACGGGTTATTACGAGTTTCGGATACAGCCGGCAACCGATTCGTTAGCGGCGGTACGCACCATAGGCTTCATTCCTGTAGAAGGATCATCCTTGAACAGCAATGATGGGTTCATTTCATTAGAGCAGGATGGTTCTCTGCGCTTCAGATCCTATGTCCATACCATCTTGAAGGGGGGAGATACGGTTACGGTAGCCAGTCCTGAAGGCATGATGATAACCGAAGGCGATATCGTCCCCGAGGACATTGTCATCGAATCATCTGGAATGGACGAGTTGCTGCCGCCTTTTACACCATCCAGCGTCGAACGGTTGTCCGATAATCAGCTGCGTTTCACGCTGCCGGAAGGATTCCATCTCGATCCGGATTATGGTTTTGCCTTTCGCATTCCTAATCCTTTTGGACAGTCCTTTGGGATCTACGCGTTCGAAGTGTCTACTTCGGTAGAGACGATTCCTGCTCCGTTCACATTCGAATATGGGCCGGAACGGATTGAACATTTCACCGTCGTTCCAGAGAGCAGGCTGCCTGGAGAGGGACCGACCGCCTATACGTTCGAATTGACCGCACATCATTCTTTGAGAACCGATTACGGTCAATACATCAGCTTGCAATTGCCTGATGAGATGGCACTGCCTGAATCGATCGAGCACGGTACGGTAACTGTGAATGGTATCGCAGCAGAGATCTATATAAGCCATGATGAACACGCCATCCAAGTGTATGTTCCCGTAGATATTCCACTTCTCGGTCAGGTCACGATACAGGTGAATGAAAATGCCGGTCTCTATAATCCTGCTTCAGAAGGAACTTACAGTTTTGCGGTATGGATGGATTACCTGCAGTCAGAAAATATGGCAACAACCACGCAGGTCCAGTATGGAACGAATCTTCCGGAGCCTGTGGAGGAATGGGTAGAGCTTTACTTTGAGCTGGAACACCTGGAACTGAATCTGGCACAGAAGCACATGCTCGTGCTTTACGGAGAACAATCAGACGGGAGTGTGCATCGGATTGGATTGGAAGAAGTCACATTTACGACTTCCACACCACACGTCGCGAATATGAGCGGGGACGGTACGATCACTGCAGGGAAACCTGGAACAACAATCGTTACGGCAGCATACGGTAACCTACAGGCGGAACTGCAAATTTACGTCAGCCCTTACCTGAACATAGAAACGCTGCTGTTGATCGATATGCAGCAGGACGGATTGCATATTGAGGATGTCATTCGTTATTTGCGCACCGAAGACGACTTCGACCTGAACGGGGATGGACTGTTCGGAGAAGACGATGTGAAGCTGCTTCTCTTTACATTAGATCCTGTCTACTTTCCCCCATACAATCATACACTCTAGTAGGCAGACAGCCCTTCTGTTTCCAGAAGGGCTGTCTAGCTTCTTATGCATCGGATGATTAATATGCGTATAGTCTTAAGAGTTCTTCCGTCGTCGGTCCTTCCTCTGCTCCATCCTCGTGCCGCTTTACTGCATCCATACAATTTCGACAGTCCTCCTCGGTTTCACATTTGCAGCCTCTTGGGCATGTATAACAAAATTTCATCATAAACACTGTCAGCTGATCTTCCGTTCTCATTTTTCATTCCTCCTTATCTTTGATAAACCAATTCTAGCATCACGATGCGAATTTATATGTGAATATTTTCACAAAATTTTTCTGCAAATTGTACCCTTTTCGTACTCCTCTGGTTTAGTCAATAAACTGCTCTTTATACTCTACTATTGATGAACCGCATCCAAAACCGTAAAATGAGGATCAAATAGAGGGAGGCTTGGATGATATGACTCTGCAGCAATTAAAATATGTGATTGAAGTTGCAAACCGCGGATCGATGAATGAAGCAGCGAAACGGCTGTTTATTTCTCAGCCCAGTCTTTCCAATGCCATTCGCGATGTAGAAGAAAAATATCGGATTACGATCTTTGAACGTACTAATAAAGGCATCTCTCTGACCGTGGAAGGCGTAGAATTCCTCAGCTATGCGAGACAAGTCGTCGAACAGGCAGAGCTGCTGGAGAACCGGTATTTGAACGCGAAGCCCTCACCGCAGCATTTTTCCGTATCGACACAGCATTACGCTTTTGCCGTGAATGCCTTCGTCAAGCTGGTACAGGAGCATGGACAAGATGAATATGAACTCGCACTGCGGGAAACGAAAACATATGAAATTATCGAAGATGTAAAATCGCAGCGCAGTGAAATCGGTATTTTATATGTGAATGAATTCAACAGCAAAGTCATCAACAAACTGCTGAAGGATGCAGGCCTGCAATTCCACAGTCTATTTACGGCTAGGCCCCATATCTTTATCAGCATTCATAATCCACTGGCGAAACAGTCTGTGGTGACGATCGATCAGCTGAACGAATACCCTTATCTTTCCTTTGAGCAGGGAGAGTATAATTCATTTCATTTTTCAGAAGAAATCCTTAGCACGCTCTCCCATTCGAAAAGCATTCGAGTGAACGACCGGGCGACGCTGTTTAATTTACTGATTGGCTTGAACGGGTACACCATTTCGACCGGCGTATTAACCTCTGATTTGAACGGGAATGAAATTATTCCGGTTCCACTCGATTGTGATGAAACGATTGAAGTCGGCTGGATAAGCCGTAAGAATGCATCGCTCACGCTGCTCGCCTCTGCTTATATAGATGCGCTGCATCAATCCATCGCTGGATATTCGTCTTAAATTCATGTTTTTATAGCAGATCGTTCGTGGTACTTTTCTTTTACAGAGCTAAAAGATACAGTAGACGTAAAACAACCCGATCAAGCCGACAGCTGATCGGGTTTACCTTATGAACGAAAAATAATCATACACTCAGTCGATTTTAAACTTCGAAACAGACGCGTTCAACTCTTCCGCCAGCTGAGCGAGGGATTGAGCAGTCGCCGCCGTCTCTTGACTGCTTGCGGCTGCTTCTTCTGTTGCGGAGGAAATGCTTTCGATAGAATTCAATACGCTTGAAGATTGAGCCGCCTGCTCCTCGCTTGCTGCAGCAATTTCACTCACCTTTTGCGCGGAATCGCTCACCATCGCCACGATTTGCTTGAAGGATTCCCCCGTTTTTTGAGTGGAAATCACTCCTTCAGCTACAGTTTTCACGCTTTGCTGTGTATTGTTCTGCATCGTATGGATAATGTTCGTGATCTGCTTCGTCGCTTCACTGCTTCGCTCCGCCAGCTTCCGAACTTCATCCGCGACAACCGCAAAACCGCGGCCTTGGTCCCCGGCACGGGCCGCTTCGATGGCTGCATTCAGGGCAAGTAAATTCGTCTGCTCCGCAATGTCATCAATGACTTCAATAATCTCGCCAATTTTGCCCGAATCTTGTTCTAACTTCGACATTTGTTCATTCACTTGATTCATGCCTTCGATGGAGGAATGGACGACTTGACCGCCATCCTTTGCAATACTCATCGTTTGATTCGATAACGCAGCAGCCTGCTCTGCACTTTCCGCCACGGATTGAATCGCTTCAGACAGCTCCTTAAATAACTCATTCATCGTTTGTGCCGCAGTCGCTTGGTTGCGCTGCCGCTTGCGATTTCTTCCGTTGTGGCGGATATTTGCTGAGCTGCGGAAGAAACCGAGTTGGCCGCATGTATAATATTGCCGATCGCTCCCTGAAACCCATTCATCATCCCGTTAAACGACGTCGCAAGCTGGCCAATCTCATCGTTCGTCTGATCATCGGCCTTCACACTGAGGTCCCCGTTCTCTGCCTTGCTCATCAGCTCCTGCATTTTCTTCACAGGCTGGGAAATCGCCTTAGCAATCGCGATGCCCAATAGGAATAATAGAACTGCCGCAATCACCAGGATAGCGATTACAATGAAGACAGCTTCCTGAGCCTCCTGCTCGTTGGTTTTATTTATTTTTTCTGCGCTTTGGATCACATAGCTTGAAAACTCATCTATTGTGCTCAGTAAAACCTTTTGCTTGTCCACTACATGGCTTAAAAAATATTGATAAGCTTCTTCATTACGATTTTCTAACGTAAGATGAATGACTGCCGCTTCTTCTGCCGCCAATTTTCCCGTGTCTTCTTTGAGACGCTGGAGAAGCGCATTCCCCTTATCGTCGAATTGGACGAGATCCAGCTCCTTCGCTTCCCCCGCTGTTTTCTTCAATACGAGAATTGATGCTGTCTTCTAATTCACGGTTTCGCACCGGGTCCTTTATAATCATGAGCTCGAACATATCTCCGCGGATGCCCCTTGTATTGCTGTCAATGACACTGAGGGATTCTAGAGGATAGAAACCATTTTCATACATATCTTTGGCGCTGCTTGCCATATTACTCGTATATGTATATCCGACTGCACCAACCAAAAAGAGCATCACGATCGACAGCATGACTAGGGATAGTATTTTATTAAACAGCTTCATATTACGAAAAAAGTTCATCGAATTCCCTCCGTATGTACCATGTTTATTCCAACTGCTCGCTTTTTTCATCATACAACACAAAGCGACATAATTCTACAAAAATATCTTTATTTTAGTTCTTAAGTAACAATCTCTTTCTCATGGTAAGCCTTGCGCACAAACGAAAAAAATGCAAATAAAAAAAAGACCCTCGAAAAAAGGATCCCTAGTATATCGTCTGAAACCCCATACCTGGTCTCACCGAATGTCACTTGCGATGACGATTTTGTTTTTGCCTGTCCGTTTCGCTCTATAGAGTGCCCCGTCCGCTTCATTAAAAACTTTTTCCTTGGAATCCCCCCGCCTCACGGTATAGGCCCCCATACTGACGGTTACGTTCGCTCCTCTCATTTCCTCAATCGGCGTATGCTCAATGGATGCCCGGATTTGCTCAAGAATTCGAGCGTTCATCTCATCATTTTTCGATGTCAGCAGGATAACGAATTCTTCGCCGCCATATCGCGCGGCAAAATCGTTCGAGTCCATGTGCTCCATAATCCGTTCTGACACGACCGTTAGAGCGATATCTCCGGCCGCATGACCGAACGTATCATTCACTTTTTTGAAATTGTCGATATCGACGATGACGAGCTGCAGATTAAATTCGATCAGCTGCGTCTGCTCAATCAGCTTGTCCATATACTCATGGTACGACTTATGGTTATAAAGTCCTGTCAGCGCATCCATTTTCGATTGCTTGTCCATAAGAATATTTCTAACCATCAATTCCTGTTCTGATTTCATTGATTTCTCTAAATCGCGAAGCTTCTCAGTGAATGAATCTAGCATCATATTAATATTTTGATTCAGCAGACCGATCTCATCGGGAGAGTTCACCTGCAATCGTTCCGATAGGTCGCCAGCGGTCACTTTCTTCATCAGAGATGATATATTCAAAATCGGACGAAGAATGACGCGGGAGAACAGCAGCGAAAGGGCTGCAGCGACCAGCATAAGCCCGATTAAGAGCAAGAGACCGGTGTGCTCTATCATTTTGATCGGTGCCAAAATCTCTTCCTGCTCTGTCGAAACCACAACCCGCCATCCGGTTGTTTCCACCTCCGCGAATGAAGCAATCCGCTCGATGCCTTTTGTGTCCTTATAAGCAGTACTGCCCGCGGATGTCTCCAACACGGATTCCAGTCTATAACTAGAATCTTCTTTCATTTCAAATTCGAAAATGTTCTTGCCGACCCATTCCTTATTAGGATGTGCCAGCACCATGCCTTCCGAGGATACCAAATAGGCCGTACCTGCTTGCTTGGAAGACATCATCGTAATATCCCTTGTCAGCGCGTTCACATCCATGACGGATGAAACGGTTCCATAGTACTCCGCTCCTTCGTCCAGAACGGGAACCGAAATAATGACCATCTTTTTGAAGTGAATCGGATCTTCGATCACATCGGATATGGTGACTTTCTCCTTATTAATCTCTGGAGAATGATTCATCACAGAAAAATCGACAATGGCCCCGTCGCTGGCGTAAGCCATGCCTTCCTCAGTCGCATAAGAATACGATATATTTTGCGTATCCGTATAATGAAGCATTTTCAGGAACGGCATAATTCGCTCGATGTTCCCGCTCTTGAATACGGATTCATTCTGCTTAATAACTTCTTGGATGGCGCTGATTCTCATCTCCAGCCATTCATTTAGATGCATCGCGGTTGAAATCGTAATCATCGTCTGCTGGTCCTTCACGGCATGCTCCATCGCCTGATCGTATTTATGCGTAACCAAAGCGCTGAATAATCCCAATGGAATCACGGAGACCAATAGAAGAACCATCGCAAGCTTTACTTTCAGACTGAGGCGTTTAAACAAGATGGTCCATCTCCTCCCATTATTCCATCTATAAAGACATTCTTACCGACATATTACGACATTTTCGGACAATAATAAGCGTCATGATCTGGAATCTCATCAGCGTATCGTATTTTAACCTTCCATCATTGTAGATCAAGACGATGAATATATCGACAAAAACCTCATATGAAAGAAGCTGGCGCACGCACGCCAGCTTATGTTCTACCGCATCCTCATCGGCCGTTCACCTTCCGGACTCTCCCCTTCAGGTCCAGCTCCGCCTCTGCCGAACCCTCCCGGCATTCCCGGTCCGCCGCTCATGCCATCCGTTACACCGGACTCATTCAGCCAAGTGACCTTTTCCGTCACTTCAAACTGAACAACCTCTGTGCCGCCCTGAACTTCTCCGTTCAAGTACAGTCCGTTCGTTTCACTTCCTGTAGACGTGCCGCCCGTAAATAAAGTGTATGTTTCCCCTGAACTCAAGTCCGGCGAGCTGATGACTACCGCGCCAAATTCCTTAGCCGGTGCGAAAGACACGATCACATTCCCTTGACTGTCCTCGAGATGAACGAATGTTCCGGCCTCCTGCATCTGCGAGAAGCTCATGGCTACGCTATGTTGAGCAGAATCATCTGTCGGAGCCTGCAGCATGCCAGAGCTTCCGGCTGCAATCAGAACCCCGCCGCTCATTTCAAATGTTCCATCATAATCCAAAGCGCCGTTGCCGTTTGATGTCGGGCCATTCACCACGACCATGCCGCCCGTGATATACATAGAACCGTTCGCATCTAATCCGTCTCCTGCCGCATTCACGACAACGTCCCCGCCTTGGATCGTCAGCTTGCTGTTCGAAGACGATGAGAACCCATTTTGACCTGGGCGCCCGTTTACGGATGATCCGTCATTGCCGCCGGCTACATTGATGCCGTCATCACTGGCCGTTACGTCCATCGTACCGCCTGTTATCGTCACGTCGGAGCTTTCGATGCCTTCATAACTTTTGGAAATATGAATTACTCCGCCGTTTATGACAATCGACGTATCCGCATGAATGCCGTCGTCTCCAGATGTGATCTGCAGTTCACCATCCGTCAACACGATATTACTGTTGCTGTGCACCGCATCGTCTGCGGAGTCGATTTGGAAAAAGCCGCTGTTGATCATGATGGTTTCTGCCGCTTTCACCCCTTTTGCACTGGTAGAATCCGTTTCCTCCGTGGTGCTTTCCATTTCAGCTGTACCGCCCCATGGTCCTCGATCATTCTCAACTGTCTTCACTTCACCATTCACACTGCCGCCGCCTGTCGTAATATCGAATTCTCCACCATCGATCTGCACTGCTGAAGCAGCTTGAAGTCCGTCACTGCCGGAAGTAATCGTGAATGAGCCTCCCTGAATAGCAATGAAGCCCTTATCTGTATCCGTATCGTTCGTTGATTTCACACCGTCTCCTCCTGCTTCAATCGTGATCATGCCATCCTGAACAGCCACCATATCCCGCCCTTGAATGCCGTCATCAACCGCTTGAACTTCAATCGTACCCGATACGATCTTTAAATCGTCCTTGCTTCCTACTCCGTTATTAAAGTGACCGACTACCGACAGCTGACCGCTGCCGTTAATCGTCAAGTCGTCTTTACTGAAGATCGCGGCATTCGGTTCTTTCTCCGCTTCATCGTCATATACGTACGTTTGTCCATCGCTTACTGTATTATTAGTACCTTCCTCCAGCGTAACCACCGTCTTTCCCGCCGCCTTCACGTAGATTGGAGCACTGTCGCTGCTGTTCAGGCTGACCCCGTTCAGAACGAGATGGACGATTCCATCATCTTGTACATCGACCACCACTTGCCCGTCTTCCAGCGTTCCGCTGAGCACATAGGTCCCAGCCTCTGAAATCGTAACCGTCCCTTCCTGCTCCGCAGCCCCCTCTCCTTGAACACTTGCGCCGCTGCCGCTAAACTCAATCATCGTTGAGCTTTCTTCACTCCACTCCACAGCTGTATCATCCTCGTCATACGTAACGAGCTCGGATAGATCGGAGCTGACGACTTGTTCAACCTCTGCCGTGTTATTCTGGTTGGTGACCTCTGACGGTGTACTTGCATTCGTATTCGTTGTCGTTGCCGACGAATCGCTGCATGCCGTTAATACCGCTCCGCAGAGCAGTAAAGTCCATATGGATGTCATATATTTCGTCTTCTTCATGATTCATCTACTCCCTTCTCTCCCATCGCTAAAATTCATATTTCGTCGGACTCATCGTCAACGAAATATCCAAATTCCCGTTTCTGCATCGAATCGCATCCAGAAATTCCTTCTGATTCAGGGCCTGATCCATCGTGACGGCATATACCAGCTCGAACAAACTGCCAAGCTCTGTTGTTCTCACCTTTTTCAGCTCATAGTCAACGCCATACTGCTTAAAGACTTCATCGAATGCTTCTTCATAGCCTAGACTTTCAGGAATGGTGACCTTCAGCACCTTCTGATCAGACTTGCTGGCGCCGTAGTTGGTTTTGCCGAGAATCCACATCAGCAAACAGAGACACACGGTAAACAAAACACCATACCCGAACATGCCGACACCGCAGGCCAAGCCGGCCGCCATGGTGAACAACACATATGCAATATCCTTCGGATCGCCGGGCGCGCTTCGAAAACGAATAATCGAGAACGCTCCTGCCAAGCTGAACGCTCTGGCAATGTTGCTGCCGATCAATAGAATGATAATGGCTACAATCGCGGGCAGCAGCACCATCGTCAAGGTAAAGCTTTGGCTGTATCCAGCAGGATTCGTCTTCATATACGTGTAGCTAATCATTCCGCCTAGCATAAAAGAAACTACTATCGTTAATATGGCATGCATCCAAGTCATCTCTGGATCTGTAGTCGTTAAATTAAAAATCGTATCAAGCATAAAGCATACTCTCCTTTGACATCATGCGGTTTGCCCGCAGCTTCTTGTATTCATTGCCGTATTTTGAAAAGCTCGTTCGATACATTTGGTGCTCCGAAAGCAGCTTTGCAAGCCATACCGGCACGGTTTTCTCGGCCTTTACTTCCATCAGCCACTGCCCCGGCTCCAGCAGCAGTTCCCCGTGATCGCCGTTCTCCAGCCTCACATCATAACGCCTGGATCGGATATTCGAATCAAACGTAATCCGCAAATCGCGATTATTTTTGCAGAACAGCGCTCTTCTCTCATAAGCCAAGTACACCATCGGATGCAACTCGTACCTTCTAAGGAAATACTCGATTTCCTGAATGACTTGCTTGTTCATATCATCCTTCATCTCCGGGGGGATACCCGTGCGTACGAATTCATAAGCTTCGCTCAGCTTTAGCGATGTTCTTCGCTTGTTGACAAGGCCGAACACCTTCTTCTTCAATTCCAGGTACACCCGGGTATCCAGATTTGGAATACCGTATGCTCTTATCCTGAGCTTTTCCTTATATTTCGGTTTGGAAATACTATTGCGAATGAGCGTGTGGTGTACTGTATCGAAATAAATGTTGCTGATCGAATAAAACGCATGCTTCTTGTTGTGGCTGTCTGGCTCCATATATTCAAGCAGCCGGCTGTATAAACGTTCATAGGATGCCGTGTCCATCAAATATTTGTTTTCGTGTCTATTAAAAACCTCGATCGCCATCTTGCGTCTTTCACTCCTTCCCATGATCCCTTGTTTTGCTTATGAGATGATCTTAAAGCCAGAACCTTTAATGAATCTTAAATGGTTTACAAAATCTTAATTTTTGTTTTTTAGACGCTGTGAAGCATGCTATATTATTAAGGTTCATTAAAGGTTGGGACACTATCATGAACTTATCAAAAACCAGTTTCATATAAAGGAAGGCGAACACTGTATGAGAATTTTAATTGTGGAGGACGAGCTTCATTTGGCTGAAGCGCTGACACAAATATTAAAGAAGCATCACTATTCTGTAGATGCCGTTCATGACGGGCAGTCGGGCTTGGATAATGCACTCAGCGGCATATACGATTTGCTTCTTCTCGATATCATGCTGCCGGAGATGGACGGCATGACCCTGCTGAGAACAATCCGAAAGGAGGGTCTCTCCACACCGGTCATTCTGCTGACCGCCAAGGGAGAAATCGAGGACAAGGTTGCCGGACTGGACGACGGGGCAGACGATTACATCGCCAAACCGTTTTCAACCGAGGAACTGCTCGCCAGAATACGAGCGGCCTTGCGCCGCAAAGGAGAAGTCATGCCGGACGAGGCGCTCGCGTTCGGGGACATCGAACTGAACCCGACAAGCTTGAAGCTGTCCAGTAAAGGCAAGGAAATGAAGCTCATCCTAAAGGAAAGTGAGCTGCTGGAGCTCTTGATTTTAAGAAAGCAGGCCGTCACATCGAAGGAGCAAATCATTGAGAAGCTATGGGGCTTCGATTCCGAAGTGGAGCACAACAATGTAGAAGTCTATATCTCCTTTTTAAGAAAAAAACTGGCGTTTCTCCATTCTTCCGTACGGATCAATACGATTAGAGGCGTGGGGTATGTATTAGAAGAAGGTGAAGCATAATGTTCAAACAGCTTAGAAATCGATTTCTGATCGTCAATCTTGTCACCATCACGGTGATGATGCTGATCGCCTTCGCGTCGATCTATATGATTACGTATCAAGATGTGTATCGTGATATTGAGATGGAGCTGCATAAAATATCCGAGCCGTTTGAAAATCCGGATGGAGCCCCGGGGCGAGGAAGGCTCTTTGGAGATGAACCGCTACAGTTCGAGCAGCGCGGGCAGTTTGGGCAGGGTATGCCGACGGGCGACCCCGGCAAGCTTCCGGACCGCTCTGTTTCCTTCTCTGTTCAGACCGATGCCGAATGGAACGTCACCCAGATCACATCCCGCTTCGATATGGACAGTGAATTTTTTGAAGCGGCCGTTAAAGAGGCTCTATTGCAAGGTAAAGAAAGCGGAAGCTTCGGTCTGGACGGCAACGATTGGGCGTTTACGATTCTTCCCGCATCCGATGGATATCAATTTGTTTTCTTGGATGTCACCGCGCAGCAGGCGATTTTAACGAATTTGATATATACCTTTCTTTTCGTCGCAGCGGTCATGCTGGTGGTGATCTTTTTCATCAGCCGATATTTCGCTAACCGATCAATCGCTCCTGTGAAGGAGGCCTTCGACAAACAGAAACAGTTTATTGCCGATGCCTCCCATGAGCTGAAGACGCCGCTGGCGATTATTCATACGAACGTCGATGTTCTCTTATCTAACCGAGAAGATTCCATTCAGAATCAGGTGAAATGGCTTCATTATATACAGTCCGAAGCGGACCGCATGTCCAAGCTGACGTCCGACCTGCTGTATTTGACAGAGATGGAGGATGCCAGGACGCGAATGATTTTCCGAGACTTCAATATGAGTGAAACGGCCGAAAATGTCATTCTCACGATGGAGGCCGTCATCTTCGAGAAAAATCTCACATTGCAGTATGAGATCGATCCTGGCTTACACACCCATGGCAGCAGTGAACAAATTCAGCAGGTCATTATGATCCTGTTAGACAATGCGATTAAATATACGAACGATAACGGTTCGATCGATATTTTCTTAAAGAAACAGCATCATGACATTGTGCTGTCTGTAGCGAATACGGGAGAAGGTATTGCACCTGAGCATCTGGAACGCATTTTCGACCGGTTTTTTCGGACGGACAAATCCAGGGCGCGCAAGCAGGGAGGATACGGCCTTGGACTTGCGATTGCCAAGTCGATTATCGAACAGCATAAGGGAACCATTCAGGCCAAAAGCACGGTAGGCGAGCAGACGGTCATGATCGTGACGCTGCCTTGCAGTTCGTAAAGCGAACAGGATGAGAAAAACTGCTATCGGAGTCATTCGAGGAAGAGCGACCGCGTCTTAGCGGAAGTTTTTATCCAGGTAGGAATGTTTTACCCTTTATTACTTTAATGAAGTTTTCCTATGTGGTAAAAAGAGACCCGTCAAAGATACGCAGGTCATGGTCATGCGCACATCTGATAGACGGGTCTTCTTTCATTTAAGTCATGAATGTCGTTCATAATCCGGTCAAGGAGCCTCACCTTTTCAAAAGAGTAAGAGCACAATGACCAATGCCAATAAAAACATATCGACGAGACCTAAGCTCGCAAACGTCACCCACACCGATAATTTCGGCGACCTGAACGTTTCGCTGTTAATCCCTTTCTGCTTCTTCAAATAATCTCTTGTCGCACAAGCCATGATTAAGGCTCCTAATGCCACAGCCCCAATCCCTACAAAAGCAGCAATCACATGACCAATATGCTGATAAGGCGATGCCCGAAACATGACGCCTGCCGCAACAAAACCTAAACCTACAATCGCAATGCCGGTTCTAATCCAGGCAAGATAGGTCCGTTCATTGGCAAGATGCTGTTGAATATATTTGGAATCGACTGTTCTCGTTTCTTCCAACCTCGTTTCAGCCTTTCCCTGATAATTTGCTCTTTTCAATACAGCGGACTGAAAAGGGATATACATGTACCTTTTCCAATATAACTTCATTTATGTATAGCCTTATCTAAGCACATCCCTAGGCCATGCGAAAATGGAATTTTCCTGATTTCACTCGATTGTAAACAAAAAGAAAAGGCGACCCTTATGTCGCCTTGGAATCGTTTCGAACACCATTCTCTTTTATTCTAAAATCTCTGTACCGATCATGTGATGCCGTAGAACAGGAATACGTGATTCCGGCATGCACATCAAACAGCGTCAGTCTGCATTCATGCTTGGCTCCCGTGTCGATGCCGATTTTACGTTCTCCGAACCATAACTCGCCTCGCGGTGCGCCCAGCTTGAACGTAGGGGTATGCCCAAAAATAACGGTCTGCTCGCAGCATGGGTCTGGAACGTTCCAAAATTCCTCCCTAATTTCGGTCATGTCCGTAAGCGTTTGGCGATGAAGGGGTACGTCTGGACGCATTCCCGCATGAACGAAGAGATAATCGTCTTCGACAATATACGGCGGCAAGTCTTTCAGCCACTGTATTATGGAATCCTCGATACCATGCGCCCCCTTCATCCCCGTTCCGGAATGATGGAATTGATCCAAACCTTTTATAAGCGAGGTCTCTTGATTGCCCGGTACCGCCCGCGCCCCCTCTGCAACCAGCTTCTGCACGGTCCATAAAGTCGATAACGTGCTGGGGTTGGAATCAATATAATCACCCAGCAGAATAAGACGATCTGCGTTAGGACAATACCGCGCTTTTTCGAGCAGCAGGAGCAGCCCGTCCGTATGACCATGGATGTCTGAGATCACCAGAAGTCGTGATGCTTTATTCGGATGAGACATGGACGGGCTCCTTTTCCACGGCGTAAAGATAGGCAGATGACTTCGGCAGCAGCGCACAGATGGCACTTCCTGGCTCTAGAGGCTGATCGCTGAGCAAATACAGGCTTGTTCCGTCCTCCAAACCGGCAATACTTCGCCAACGATTCCCTTCGAAAGTGCTGTATTTCACCTGAAGATTCAGCCTGTTATGGTGTTCATCCTCTTGGGGCAGCGGCAGTAATGGATCCGATTCCGAGCCGGATGTTTGCTTCGTAATGATGAGATCCTCTGGACGAAATAGAATCTCCGCTTCGCTCCCCTCTGCAATATTTGCACCGCTGCTTGTGTTAAACGCTGCTTCCAAGATGGCGGAACCGACCTTAAGTCCAAACCCTTCCGACGTTCGTACTGCACTGCCCTTCAAATGATTGATGGCTCCAAGCAAGCTGGCTGCCCAGCGGCTGGCCGGTTTCGAGTAGCATTCCTGAGGCGTTCCAATTTGATCGATCCTGCCGTTTCTTAAAATCAACAGCCGATCGGCCATCGCGAACGCTTCGTCCGGATCATGCGTCACATGAAACACGCTCATCCCCAGCTGACGGAACAAATACGCCATCTCTGTCCGCATCTCTAAGCGAAGACGCATATCCAAGTTGGAGAGAGGTTCGTCGAGCAGCATGAGGCGCGGTCTTGTCGCAAGCGCCCGAGCAATCGCGACCCGCTGCTGCTGCCCTCCCGACAGCTGAGGCGGCAGTCTCTTCTCCAATCCCTCTAGATGCAGCATCTGAACCAGTTCGCGGACTCGTTCCTGGATAATGTTTCGGGCGGTGCGCTTCTGCCTCAAACCGTAGGCGATATTTTCATAAACCGTCATATGCGGCCAAAGCGCATAATCCTGAAACACCATGTTCACGCCCCGCTTTTCCGGAAGAACCATTTTTTGGGGCGAAGCAATGGTCTCTCCGCTGAGGACAATCTCTCCCCCATCGGGCTGGGTTAATCCTGCTACGAGCTGCAGCAGCGTCGATTTTCCACAGCCGGACGGTCCGAGCACACTGATGATTTCCCCCTCCTGCAAGTCAAAAGAAACACCGGAGAGCGCTTGAAAAGAACCGTACCTTTTCATCAGATCTCTGATCTCTAATAAAGGCCTGGAATGACTCATACGCTTAAGTTTCTCCCCTTTCGTCTAAACACCAGCTCCAAAATCAAGATGATCCCGATTACGATGCCGCCTCCCATGACAGTCGCAGCCGACGCATAGCCGAAATTCAAATCTTCAAAAGCTTTGTTGATCGATACGGGAAGCGTCATATAGTTTGGAGGAAACAAGATCGAATTGACCGCTAAATCAAAAACACTCGAACCAAAGGCGGCCAGAGCTGCGGACAACAGCGCACCACGTACGAGCGGCGCCAGGATCAGTCTCATCCGTCCAAACAGCGATCCCCCCTGAAGCTGCGCAGCATCGAGCAGGCTTCTCGGCACCTTGGCCATGGCGCCTACCATAATCCGCGTAATGACAGGGATGGCTCCCGCAATAGCTGCCAGTACAAGTATCGCAGGCTTTCCATACAGAAGCAGACCGAGCGGTTCCAACCATTTCTGATTCCATACGAAAATATATCCGATTCCCAGTACGACACCGGGAACCGCCAGCGTAACCAGAGAGAACACTTCAATCCAACGCTTGAAGCGGAAGGAAGAGAACGTAAGCACGTACGAGACCAGCATACCTACTATTAATCCGATCACTGCGGCAGAACCGGAAATTAGCAGAGAGCGGCGCAAACCAACCAGCAATTCCTGTCTTCCATCAAACAGAGAACTGTAATGGGCCAAGGTCAGATTATCCAAGCTGAGTCCCGCAGATTGGGTTTCGAATAGGGACATAAGCACATTACCGCCGATCGGAATGCCGATCACAACAAGCAGGAACGCTATATTCAGCAGCATCAGCACCAGACCGAATCTCCCTGCCGATTTCGGCACGGACGGCACAGCGCGAGCCGATAGGAAATCATAGCGGGATCGCCTCATCGCATAGAACTGCAGAAGCATTGCAAAGGCAATAAGCAGGACAAGATAAAACGACAACACCCCAGCCATATCAAAACGAATCGGCGACGTGTAAATCGCAGTATAAATCGAATAAGGCAGCGTCGGAAAGCGGTATACTGCAGATATGGATGCCGGCAGACCGAAATCGCCAATCGTATCCATAAATACAAGCGCTGCCCCTGCCAAGAAGGCTGGCAGCAGCAGCGGCGCTTGTACCGTGCGCCATACGCGAAAGGCAGATGCCCCGCACAGCTTCGCGGCATCCGACAGCATGTCCACCTTCCATTCCATCGCCGCATGAACGCTTAAATAGGCAAGCGGAAACTTGCTCAGCGCCATGATAACAATGAGCCCGGCTGGCTGGAACACGGCGGCCGGAACCCATTCCCATCCTAATAGCTGGGCTGCAAAGCCGGATTGCGACGAGAACATCACCCAACCTTGCGATAAGATAAAGGATGGACAGATAAGCAGCACCCACACCGCTGCATCCAGCAGCTTCGCCGTAGGGAACTGCCAAGTCGAACGAATCATGGCGAGCATCCCGCCCAGAAGCGTACCGAGTGCCGTAGTACCGACTGCAAGGACAACGGAATTTTCTAATGATTTCTGCCATAACGGCCGATGGAATACATCTAGAAGCAAGCTCAAATTGCCAAGCTGCCATTCGCCAAAGAATACCCCGGGCAGGAGCACTTGAATCATGACCGCTGCCAGGGGAAACAGGACGAGGATGGCAAGAATGAAACTGACGGACCACCCTAATCGGTTTTCAACATTTCGAAACATTGCGTTACTGTACCGCCTGATCCGCGAACCACTGTTTAATTTCTGCTTCATGCCCGGAAGCCCATACTGCATCGGCGGCGATCAGCTTCGCGTTCGGATCTCGATCCGCCTTCGGTGTTACGCCCTCGACGGATGGCTCGAAATAAGCTTCTTCCCCTTGATCAATGAGTGCTTGCTGTGTGCTTGGATCAAGCAAAAATTCAATGAACGCTTTCGCAGCATTCGGATTTTTCGTATCTTTTTGAATGCCTGCAACCCTTACCGATGCCGGTGCGCCCTCCTCCGGCCAAATAATCTCGATCGGGTCTCCGTTATTCACCATTTGGTAAGCGTTCGATTCCTGCAAAGCGGCAACCTGGATTTCACCGGAGGATAAAGCGGTGACAACGTTCGGATTTTTCGGATAAACGCGCAGACCGTTGCTGAACAAAGCGTTGAAATAATCTTTCGCTTCATCCATTCCCATTTCATTGAAGAACCTTGCAACATAAGGGAATGCCGGTGCCGCCACAGCCGGATCAGCCATTCCGATGGCATCCTTATATGCTGCATCCGCAAATTGTTCCCACGTCTTCGGCGCTTGGTCTGCCGTCAGCTCATTCTTGTTGTAGACAATCACGCCGGCGGCATGTGCACCCGTAGGATAGTAAGATTGCTTCTCCGGCACATACTGCTGATAAGTATCCGTTAATAAGCTTGCATTTTCCGGTGTCCAGCCTTCCAGCAGCTGTCCATCCGTGGCCAGTCCGTACACCGACGGCATCGCATCAATCCATACGACATCCCAATGCGGATTGCCCTTCTCAGCCTGGATTCTGGACATGACCTCCGCGCCGTTGCCCGGAACCAAATTGACTTTATACCCTGTGGCTTCTTCGAACATCGGGCCAATCATTTCATCAAAGTCGTTCAAATAAACGGTTAACGTTCCTTCGTCTTCTGCCGCTTCAGAACCGCTGTTATTCGCTTCCGTATGCTCTTGATTTGCACCAGCAGCGGTAGAAGCTGCACCATTCTGATTCGTATTGTTGGTCTGGTTGTTCCCTCCGCAGGCCGCGACCATCACCATAACTAATGTCAACAACAGTAAAACACCTTTTTGACGCAACTTGAAAAGCTTCATTTCCTTTCCCCCTTCAACGCTTGTTCATTCATTTCTTCTTTATCGTAATGGCAAAGCATCAAGCGAGTGTTAAAGGGATGTAAAGAAATTATTTATTTTATATATAATTATTGAACTATATATTGATTTTATCTATAATTTGATCCATGGAGGGATTCAGATGAACCTGCAACAGCTTAACATTATCGTCGAGCTTGGCAATGGCAGGACACTGCAGGAAATTGCCGCCAAGCTGAACATTTCGCAGCCGACGGTCAGCTTCCATCTGCGAAAGCTGGAAGAAGCGCTCGGCGTGGAGCTCGTGCATAAACATTCCCGATATTTACGAATGACGGAAGCCGCGGGGGAGCTGCTGCCTTATGCGAGACGCATTATTGCCTTGCTGGAAGAGGCAAAGCTTCGAATGGATGAACGGCGGAAGCTGGCTCAAATGAAACTGCGGCTCGGCGCGAGCTATACGCCGGCTACCTTCTTTTTGCCGCCATACTTGCAGGAATTTCAAGGCTTGCATCCGTCTATGCAGTTTATGATCACCGTGAATCAAGCCAATAAAATATTGGGCATGCTGCGGCAATATGAGATTGATGCGGCCATCGTTTCGCTTCCAGACATCGAAGAGCAGGGCCTCGTCATTCGCCGTCTTATGGCGGATGAATTGAAGCTTGTGTTCTCACCTGCACATCCGCTGGCCGAACGAAATTCGATCGAAATAGATGATTTGCGCGGCCAGACGTTCCTCCTTCACGAGATCGGCTCGACATCACGCAATTTAACCGACGAGTGGGCCAGTGAAGTTGGACTGCAGCTTGAACAGATCATGGAGCTGGGAGCGATTGAGACCATCAAGGAAGTAGTGAAATTCGGCATCGGTATCGGCGTACTGCCAGAGCGCAGCGTTATGCGAGAGGCTGCTTCTGGTGAACTTATGATGCGAAGCTTGCCCGGGTACCGTAACAGGCGGTTCATCAGTCTCGCTTACCGCGATGAAGACCTTGCCGCACCGCAGGTTCGCTCCTTCGTTCATTTCGCCTTAAGCCGTATGATGAATGGGTCGTAAAGCGCGGAGATCCTTTCAAATGAAAACCGTCAGAGACTGTCTGAAATGACCCTTCATGGTTAGGTTGCGTCTAACTAATGAGGTCAGATCATGTCCTGACGGTTTTTTAATTAACTATATCGTGCAATTTGACTTTGAAGGATTTGCGTGCATTGCGGAATATCGTTCTCTGTTAAATGGAATGTAACGATGGTCTCATCCATATCCAGCGCTTCGGACAAGAAGCCGCTGAAGCCTCTAGCCCTGCGATCCACTTCCAAGACGACCTTAGCCCCCTGCGCATCTGGCAGGAACACCACCTCTAATTCATCCAGCCGCTGTCTGAAGGATCCGCTCGTAGGCAAGAATTCAAATTCCTGAATGAACGGCAAGCGGTTACGATATCGGCCTTTCGCTTCTTCGCAATCGGCATTTCGCAGCCTGAAGCCCAGCTCGCTGATCGATTGAAGTAACGCTTTCACCACAGGTGCAGGTTCTACATCAATATAATCAAGGTCGGATGGATCCACTGCGCTTTTAATATCCAATCCTGTCTGTACCCATACCCTTGTTCGCCCTACCGTAATTGGAGTGTCATAAGGAAGCTGAAATGAAAACGGAATTTCCTTCACTTCATTAGCCTGGATCACGAACGATTGAGTCAGCTGGTATCTGCCGATTTCAGCAGAAGCCGTTATCTTATTATCATTCATTTCACGAATATAAGTGGTATATAATTTCAAATAAATGCCGTCGATATTTTGCTCTACGTTTCCACCCCGAATATGTACAACGCCTTCCACATTCTCTCCAGGCACCAATTTGTCCCGATGTATGCGCGTATCCACTGTTGCGTTGCCGATTCCTACACTCGCTAATAACTTGTTTACGAAAGACATTATATCCCTCTCTTTCATGTATTAGGATTATTTTGATTATAGCACAAATGCTGGGTCCCGTCTCGAAAAAGAAACTCTCCTGCTCACTGTTATGAGATAGGAAAGTCTCCTGATTCAGCACTCGATCTTCTATTTTCCATCCTGCCATTCACTTCGCCAGCGACAGCAAATATTGGCCTACCTCATAGGAATACTGCAGCGCCTCCGGCTTCAGCGGCGGAGGCAGCCGATCCGCCATTCCGTGAATCTCATAGGTGAAATCGCCCTCGTAGCCGATCTGAACGAGCGTGCGCATCACATCCTCCCACCGAACAGTACCCATGAACGGCAGATTATGCGTATCTGATACGCCGAAGTTGTCGTTCACATGCGTCGCCTTGAGTCGCCTGCCGATATAGGTGAGAGCCTTGCTTTGATCGTACTTCATAATATTCGCATGCCCAAAATCCCAACATATCCCCACCGACTCATCTTGAAAGGCATCCACCAGGTCGACTAAATCCTCATAAGTCGCTGCGTAGCGCCTTTGAATGATCGATCCGTAGAAATCGCTCATGTTCTCGATCGCAATACCAATTCCCAGTTTTTTAGCCAGCTCCACATATGGAGCGAAATATGCTAGGTTTTTACGCTTCGATGCTTCTCTCTCGCAGTTTTCGTCTACCGCGGTAAAAGGGTGGGCGACAGCCCACTTCACGCCTAACGCCGCGCTTGCGTGCAGAGATCTCTCACACATGCTCTCGAACCAGGCATGAAGCTCAGGATCTGTTAAATACGAATCAATCTCGTTGATCGGATGATAGTAAGGAATATGAGATTGAGAGAATTCGATGCCCAGCTTTGCGGCTTCATTGCCGATCTTGTCCAGCTCTTGTTCCCAATCATCGCGAGCGAGGAAAAATTCTTCGAACTTGATAAAACGGAAATTAAAATCGAGCACGCGGTAACCCGCTTCTGCAAGTCTCTTCATGCCTTCGATCGGATCGGTCAATGGACCCGTGCGATTCACCGCGCAAAGATTCGTAGATGTCGATAGTCTCAATCGTGATTCTCCTCTCGTTCGGAAGTATGCTAGGCCAATGACAAACAGTACTGTCCAATTTCAAAGCCGGCTTTGGCGACTTGATCCTTTACCTGATCCGGCAGTTTATCAAATTCTTTATGCGTTTCGTACGTAAAATCGCCCTCGTAACCAATCTCTGTGAGCACAGGCACCAGCGCATGCCAATCCACTGATCCGTGAAAAGGGAACATATGCTCATCCTCTTTGCCGTAATTGTCGTTGACATGCGTCGCCTTCAGGCGCTGGCCTAATGTGCGCAGCGCGATGCGTTGGTCGTCATATAAGAAGTTGCCATGCCCAAAATCCCAGCAAGCTCCCACCCATGGATCGTTGAAGGCATCAATAAGCGCTGCCAGCTCTCCCGCGTGACTGGCAAAACGTCTTTTACTCGTGGGACGTTCAATCATGTTCTCGAAAGCGATCCCGACGCTATGTTTAATGGCAAGCTCCACTACCCAGGAATGAAGCTCGATATTTTCCCGAATGCTGTCCTCTGTATCGAAAGCTCTTGGTCTTGCTTCCACCGGATGAACGACGGCCCACTTCACGCCCAGCATCGAGCTTGCAATAATGGATCGCTCCATCATGATCCGGTACACCTCCTGCTTCTCCTCCGGATGCTGCTTGATATGCCCTGGCAAAAATACAGGGTGCGACTGGGTAAATTCCACTCCCAAACGATCCGCTTCGTTTCTCAGCTCGTAGATCGACTGCTGCCAATCCTCGCGAACAAAATCTGTCTTGCCGAACAAAGCATGGCAGAAGCAAGCGTCCAGCACTCGAAATCCCGCATCATAGCATCGGTGAAGCGACTCCTTAAAAGGGATATAGCTGCCATCCAACCGATTGCCGAAAAAACTGGTTGATGTTGATAATCTCATCGTTCACTCTCATCCTTTCCTGTCATGGTCCCGCGCCTGGTGACTGAGTTTCGCAGCACGAGCGATGGCTCCAATATGAGGTTCACCGGTTTGAATGCCGGCTTGTTGATCCGCTTCATGAGCAGCTTGCAGGCCTCTTCGCCCATTCGTTGTTTATTAATGTCAAGCGTGGTGAGCGATGGGATCGCATGCTCAGAGATGATCGACTGCTCATACCCCATTACCGAAATATCATCCGGTATGCGCACCTTCTGTTCATATAAATACCTCATCGCACCCACAGCAATCCCGTCGCTGGCAGCCAGCACGGCATCTGGGCGAGCGCCGCTCTCCCAGATGTCCTGCATGGCGAGATATCCGGCCATCCCGGTGTAGTCGGCATGCCGCATGGACTTCGCATCTACGGCAATTCCCTGCTCCATCATCGCCTGCACGAAGCCTTCCTGCTTCTTCCGAGCAATCGGCATCCCTGCAGGGCCGTTGATGAACACAATGCGGCGGTGTCCCGTCTCCAGCAAGTGCTTCGTGCCCAAGTAGATGGCTTGCGATACATGAGGCGCGATCGAATCCAATCCGCGTACGGAACGGCCGACGAGCACCGCCGGCAGCCCCCGCTCCCGGATTCGCCGGATGAATGCTGCGTTAAACAAACCGCCGATGAGAATGACGCCGTCGACACGATTGTTCTTAATCAGGGCCGGCATCTCTTCTTCACCGTTTAAGGCCGAGAAGCGTTCGTTCAGCAACCCGTATTCGCTGTTGTTCAGATAAGCGGAAATACCGCTGTACGTATCATAAAACAACGTATCGGTCACTGCCTCAAAGCCGTTGGGTTTCTCGAACGGACCATCGGCTAAATAGACGACCCCGATCAAATTTTTGCGTTTCGTCTGCAGCTCGCGTGCCGCCAAATTAGGGACGTATCCTAATCGTTGAATCGCCTCAAGCACTTTTTTTCGTGTCTCTTCCTTTACAGCGCTGCTTTGGTTAATGACGAGGGATACCGTACTTTTGGATACGTTGCAGGCTTTCGCCACATCAAGAATCGTAACCGTAAGGCTCACCTTCTTTTTCTAGAATCTATGGTTTCTACAGATTCTCGTAGATCTCGTTCACTTCATTCGTGATCTCTTCTCCGCCCGCTGCATGCCAGCGCTTCACATAGCTGTCCCATTCCTTTTCTGCATCCCAAATACCGGTTACGACATTCAGGAAGAACTCCTTCTCAACCTTTTCAACGTCTGCGCCGTACTTCGATGCACTTTCAATAATCGTTCCAGATGGAATCAGCTGCTCTTTCGTCTTGTAGTTTTCCTGCACCTTCCGCTGCGGCTCTGCTTCACTTCCGAAGGAAAGCTCCATCTGCTCTTCGTTTCGGTTGTTCACGATAAAGAATTTCAGACCGGCCTCCGCCTGCTTTTCTTGAGACGAATATTCTTCGGTCAGCACCGCCATGCCATTCTCATTGACGGTGTAGTGAACCCCTTCTTCTCCGCGCCAGATCAAATTGTGCACGTCCATATCAACAAGCTGAGTATCCATAATTTCAAGAATTTTCTTCAGCTGCTCATCCGTTGTATCTTTACCAATGCCCGTATATCTCCACACACTCGACTGGTTCTCAAACACCGCTTCTTCCCCGTTAGGACCCATGAGCGGAGGCAAATAATCGGTCGTCGCCTGCGGATTTTTCGTAAATGTCATCGCATACCAGTCACTTGGACGGTATTTCGGCATCAGTGCGGTCCACCCTGCAGTTCTCATGCCGACAATTCCATCCGAAAACAGCGCACCGTCATCCTTTACATTGACATCAGGATAGATGTAGCCTTTTTCATATAAATTAGCAAGGTACATCGTTAACTCCTTAAAGTTTTCACTGACCTGGGCCTTTATAAGCCTTCCATCTTCGCCCTCAAGCCACATATCATCCTTCACCGTACCGCCTGGAAGCGAGATGCCGAATGCCGCCGCAATCGTATAGATATTGTGGTAACCCGTTGTCATGGAAAATGCGTACGTATTGTTCTGACCATCTCCATCCGGATCTTCTTCCGTAAATTGACGCGCCACTTCCTCCAATTCTTCAAGTGACGTCGGCATATCCAAGCCCAGCTCCTCCAGCCAATCGGTTCTCACTGCAGTCAGAGGGAATAACTCCCTTGTTCCTTGAGGAATCGCCAGCAGTTCTCCATCCTTATAGATAGACATGCGCTCAAGCAAAGGATAATTCTCCAGCGTAGCAGCCCATAGATTCGGCGCCACTTCTTGAATCATTCCCACAGGTACCGTTCTAGCAAGCCCTTGCTCGATCACATTAGCAATCCCGTTTGCACTGACGAGAAAATGATTCGGGATATCGCCGGAGGCATACAGCATGCTCATCTCCTGTTCATTCGTAGAGGTCGCTTCGACAACCTCAAGCTCCACGTTAAAGCGTTCATTCAGCTTCTGGACAACATATGAATCTTCCTCAGGATAAAGTCCCGCGGTTCCGTTTCCTAACCATGAGATTTTTACGGGCTCGCTGGAAGCTTGACCAGAGCCTGCGTTAGCTGCCCCTTCCTCCTGCTGACCATTGCCATTATTTCCGCAAGCGGTCACGACGAGCATCATGAATACTAAACAGCTGATGATCCATAAACGAATTCCTTTTACAGTCATGTCGATCTTCTCCTTTATGAATGAATTATTTATATGAAGCCATTTGGCCTAGCCTTTAAGAGAGCCCATCAGCGTCCCTTTGACAAAATATTTCTGCAAGAAAGGATACGTCAGTATGATCGGCCCGATCGCTACGAGAACGGTAGCGGCCTCCATCGACTTCGTAATAATGCCTTCATCGCCCTGCAGGCTGTCCGTAATCCCCATATTGTCCTTCTCGATAAACACTCTTCTTAATATCAACTGCAGCACGATGTGATCGTTGGATCGAGTATAGATCATCGCATCAAACCACGAGTTCCAATGATCCACACCGACCCATAATGCCGACGTTGCGAGAATGGGCATCGACAATGGAATGACGATACGAAACAGGATGGTAAAAAAGCCCGCTCCATCGACCATCGCAGATTCCTCCAGCGATTCTGGCAGTGCCATTAGAAAATTGCGCATAACAAGAATGTGAAAGGTGCTGAACAGCGAGGGCACAATGAGAGCCCAAATCGTATCGTACAGCCCGAGAGACTGCACCAGCAGGAAGCTTGGAATTAATCCCCCGCTGAAAAACATCGGTATCAAGTAAAACATCGTCAGCGTATTTCTAGCAGGCAAAAACTTCTTGGCGAGCGGATAGGCGGTACAGAAATACAAAACAACAGATAAACCTGTGCCGACGACCGTCCGAAAAATCGTATTCAGATACGCCTGCCAAAGCAGCGATGAATCAAGGGTGATGCGATAAGCTTCCAATGTAAATCCTCTCGGAAACAGCTTTAATCCGACTTTCGATGCTTCCTCCGCAGGACTGATCGAAGTAATGAACAGCTCCCAAAACGGATACACCATAAGCAGTGCAGCCAGCGCCAACCCGCTGTAGATGAGAACGTTCCATAGGATAGATCCTATAGGTATGGTTCGATTCGTCACGAGCTTTTCTTCCTCCTCTGCAAGTTACCAGATGCCTTGTCCGCTGACGCGTTTGGAGATGCGGTGAGCGACCAGGACAAGCATCAGCCCAACGACATTTTTAAACAGGCTGATTGCTGTAGCATAGCTGAAGTCAAAATCCACTAGACCGACCCTGTAAGCATACGTGTCGAATATATCCGCAACGCTGTATACCGTAGGATTATAGAGGTTCAAAATTTGACCAAATCCGGCCTCCATGATATTGCCAATCTGCAGTATCAGCATGATGACGATGACGGGGAGAATGCAGGGCAGCGTAATGCTGACAGCCTGCCGAAACCGGCTGGCCCCATCCATCCTCGCCGCTTCATACATCTCTTGATCCACTCCGGCAATCGCGGCCAAGTAAATGATGCTTTCCCAACCGACGCTTTTCCAAATGTCCGACACGACCAAGATCGACCTGAACATGTCAGGCATCATCATAAAATTGTAGGGTCCCAGTCCGAACCAGCCGAGTACCGCATTGACCGCTCCCGTCGTCGGGGACAAAATCGTATGTACCAATCCGGCAATGACGACCCATGAAATAAAATGCGGCAGGTACGTTAAGGTTTGAACGGTTTTCTTAAACCAGCCTGTGCGAATTTCATTGAGCAGCAGTGCGAACAAGATCGGAGCCGGAAACGCAAAGATGAGCTTGTACAGGCTGATCATCAGTGTATTTTCTAAAAGATCAAAAAACTGATTATTCGTAAACAGTCTTTCGAAATGCTCTAACCCAACCCAAGAGCTCCCCCATATCCCGTCTAAAAATCGATAATCTTTAAAGGCAATAACGACCCCGTACATCGTGTAATATTGAAAAACCACATACCAAATGATCGAAGGGATCATGAGAATCAGGAGTCCTCTATACTTGATGCACGATTTCATAAACCGCCGTAGTCTTGTTGGTGTGACCGGTGAATCATTCATGACGGCTTTGCTCCAGCTCCTTTCCTTGACTTGGGTACAGTTTTTGGAACGTTCCAATTTCATCTATGGTTCATGATAGGGCTCGTTTGTTAAGCCCGTGTCATTGCATACTTAAGAAATTGTTAAGCTCCTATTGTATAGATTGGATCTCCTCTTCAGGCTTTGGATTCGAGACAGCCAATGGACGAACCATCCAGAAATAGATCGCTGCACTAAGCAGAACCGTCATCCCGGCAATGGAAAACATCGTTCGATATCCGGCTCCTGCGGCAATCCACCCTAACACGAAGGAGCCTGCGCCAAATCCAATATCAAACAGCAGCAGAAACGTCGATGTCGCGATTCCTCTGCGCTTACGTGAAATACCCTCGACAGCAATCGTTTGAAAGACGGGGAAAAGCACTCCATGGCCCAAGCCTAGGACAGCCGCTGACAGCAGTAGCACCATACTGCTGCGCTCCACACTCAGCGCAAGCATCCCTATGGCAAAGAAGCATACGCCCGGATATACGATGCAGCCAGCCCCCCATCGGTCATATACTCTGCCCACCAGCAGCCTTGAAAGCATCATGATGAGTGCGAAGACGATAAAGAACCATCCCGCCATGCCTGCTTGATTTAGTTCCTCTGTATAAGAGGAAATGAAGGAGGTTAAGGAGCTGTATGAAAAAGAAAGCATGAAGCCGGCGAGCGAAATCGGGAGCACTTTCGGCTCAACCAGCTCGCGCCAGGCAGGTTTCCCCCGTTTGTGCGTCTTAAAGCTTGTGATGACACCTTTGCTTGAAGGGACAAGCAGGAGGCACAGAAGAGCAAGTCCGGAGACAATCGCGCTTACGACGAACAATACCGTTCCCTTCTCAAACTTATCCCATAGATAAATACCGCAGGCTGGACCGAGCACCATCGACACGCTCATGAATAGGCTGAAGTAACTGATCCCCTCTCCCTTCCTCTCATCGGGGATGATCCGCATAGCCAGCGTGCTCGTGGAAGTTGATGCTACCGCGAAGCTTCCGCCATGCAGCATTCGGACGACTAATAGAAATCCGATGCCGGCTGCACCGAAGTATAACGATGAGCCCAAGAGAAAGACGGCAATCGACCAAACAGAGAGCATGTTCAAGCTGTACCTGTCCATCCAGCGTCCCGAAAGCAGCCGTAATGCGACGACACCGATCGACCATAAGGTAATCGCCAGTCCCATCTGCTGCTCGCTGCCGTGCAGGGCATCCTTGACATACAGCGGAATCGCCGTAGACAACATGTACACATTCAAGTAAATAAAAAAACTGCACATACTTACAGCCATAAAGCTTTTCGTCCATAGCTTGCTTCCAAGCACTCTGTTCATCTCTCTCGTCGTGATTTATGCGGTCAGGCAGGATGCTGTGCAAATCCACCTTCCTTTTAGATGAAATGATCATTCTGATCATCCTCATGATGATTGGAACGTTCCAATTTTCCATGTGTATTATGCTAAACCGGTTTTGTTAACGCTGTGTCACCGCATTGATAAGATTTGGTGAAGAGAGCGTTCCATTTTTGTAAGAAGTAAAAATTTGACCGTTCTCAAATCCGTTTTGGTCACTTGTGGGATGTGAAAGCATGGGATAATATCGTTGTCTTCGGACAACAAAATACGCTTGGGAATGGAGGAGCTTTGTTATGAGGTTAAGAAGCAAGCGAGCCCGCCGACCTCTCAGATTGCTGCTGACGATTCTATTGACTGCGCCGATGATTGCCTTAAGCAGCGGAAATACTGCATCCGCGGCAGACTTGGTCCTGCCCAATTTCGGCTTCGAGCAGGGGCTTAGCGGATGGACTCCATCGGTAGACAAGGATAATGGAAACGACCAGGACGAAAAAGGAAGCGGCTTTCAGATCACGAACCAACAGTCCAGCGAAGGACAGCAAAGCGTCAAAATGATCGATGCCAAAAAGTCGCGAAGCTTCAGTCTAGAGAGCGGGAAGCTTGAGGCCGAGGCGGGAGCAGGCTATGTTGCTTTCGCCGATGTTTTGATCGAGAGCGGAACAGCAGAGCTCGGGATCCGATTTTATGATGACGAAGGACAACTGCTGGAGGAACAATACACTACCGCAGCACCTGCCGAAGGCTGGGGGACCGTTCAAGTGAGCACGACCGCACCTGATGGAACCGCCTATGCATCTGTCCTTCTCCATTCCAGTTCAAAAAACGAAGGAACGGCCTACTGGGACCGAGTGCGATTCACCAAGGACTTCACTAATCTTGGCGTTCAAGTCGGCACTTCCGCCCCGCTCGGATCTACATTCGGGATTGGTGAGCATCAGGACAAAATTTATTCCGTGATCACAGGCAATGCGAATGATCTGCCGATTATGCAGGTGATCGATGCAGATAGCGAAACCGTCACGACCGCGATCACGCTGCCGGAAGCAGCCGTCAATCCTACTGGCGTATGGGCCGCGGCGACCGCTAACGATGGAACGGTGTACTTCGGCTCCTATCAGAACGGCAGGATGTACAAATATGTGGCGGGACAACCCTCGATAACCGACCTTGGGGCACCGCTGCCGAATGAAGAGTTTGTATGGGATCTTGCGGCGGGGAAAGACGGTAAAGTATATGGGGGTACATATCCAAGCGTCGGATTTTTCGAATACGATCCATTGAACGGCTTCAAACAAATCGGCTGCAAACCGATTTACGAACCGCCAGGTGAGGACTATAAATATCATCGAGCGCTGGTCTACGATGCTGTACATGATGTCTCTTACTTAGCGGTGGGTTCGAATGCATCCATCGTTCGGTACGATCACGAAACCGGACATATGATGGATATTTTGCCGTCCCAGTATAAGGTAACGCCGCTGGCCGGCGCTGTCGAATATGAAGGTGACCGCGTTTTTGTATCGCTTGGGGGCTTCGTAGTTGTCCTGCATGTTCAGGAACATCCGGATGGAACCGTTACCGTCACCGAGGATGCGGCCATCGCCAGGACGGATCCCCGGGTCTCGCCGGAACGAGACGGAGGCGTATACCTGATCCAGCAAGATCAATTGGTTCATTATGATATTGCTGCTAAAGCCGTTACGGGAACCGGACATTCGGTACCCGGCCGCATCCAGCGCTTCGGGTGGATCACGCTGGAGGATCAACAAAATTACCCCGGTGAAACCCTCGTAGCCATTTCCAATACGAACAATGAAACGTACATTGTAAAATATAATCCGCAAAACGGAGCCTTCCGCATGGCTCGTGTCGAAGGCACGCCTCGTATACCTGGCGCGATCAACAGCATTGGCACGGGCCCCGACGGCAACATCTACACAAGTGCTTTTCAATATGGCGGATTAGGCGTCTATATTCCCTACAATGGAGATGCCGATGACGGACAGCCGGAATACGTATATGCCCCGATCACTCAAATTGATCATATAGCATCATACAACGGGAAGCTGTACTTGGGCGTATACCCAGGAGGATATCTGTATGAATACGATCCAGAACTGCCTTGGCAGCCGGGAACCAATCCGAAGCTTCTTATTCATACCGCGCCTTATGATCAGGATCGTCCCAAAGCGATCGCTTATGGAGCCCATAAAGTGTTCATGGGTACCACCGGTGAAACCGGCCAGCGGGAAGGCGCTTTATCCGTCTACGATTACGAGACAGGCACCGCGACGGTTCATAAAAACATCATAGAGGATCAAAGCATCATTGCGCTTGCGTATCATGACGGTCTTCTGTACGGCGGCTCATCCATTCGAGGCGGATATTCAAGCACGCCAACGCAAACCGAAGCGAAGCTGTTCGTGTATGATCCGCGAACGGGGACGAAAACAGATGAATACAGTTTGCCGGCGATAGAAGGAGGAAGACAGCTGACCGCGATCACAGAGCTGGTCGCAATCGATGGTAAGCTGTGGGGAATGGCCGAAGGATATTTGTTCATTTTTAACCCTGAAAACCAATCCTTCGAATATTTCGAGGAAAAGTTCCAGGATGTACGCCATCCCGGCGGAACTTACAGAGATGCCGACCTGGTTACCGTTGATAAAGATCCCGATACCGTTTACGGAACCATCGGCAACAAATACTTATTTCAAATCAACAAAGCAGACAAATCCGTCACCATCCTGAAATCCGATGGTGCAGATATGATTACAGCCGACGATGACGGCAATTTGTACTACAAGCACAATGATACCGAGCTTTGGCGGTACGCTTTTTAACGATTTAGAGCGGGCGAGCTTTCTCCTCAACGGAGAGAGCTCGTTTTTTTGAATGTTATCCAAGTTGAAGATTACTGAAGCATGAAAGAGACAGGAACTATTCGTTAGAGCGAATATTTCTACTTTCCGATGCAATAAAATAGGGAATAAAGATATGGGCAGGTGAGCATATGACATTCACCCCGATATTCGAAGATGCACTGACACATCGGTTGTACGGAAAAAGCCGAATTCCGATTTTCATCTTGGAAAAACACATGACACGAAATTACCCGCTCCATCATCATAATTTTGCAGAGCTCAGTCTCGTTGTTGATGGTACAGGCACGGAGATATTAAACGGCCGCCCTCACCGTTTCAAGCGAGGCACAGTGTCGTTTCTGCTGCCTCATCACATGCATGAGATACAGCTTGAGCAGTCCCCCGTACATAAATTCAACTGTATGTTCGACCTCCAGCTTCTTTTTACGAATCCGCTTGATCGTTCACTTGCACACAGCCTTCTCAAAACCGGCATCAATTTGCCGCATCATTACGATTTAAACGAAGAACAAACCCGCTACATGGAACAAATATTTCAATCGATGAGCCTTGAATTCGATCATGAACGTTTTGCCAAGGATACGATACTGCTTTCAAGGCTGATCGAAGCGCTGGTATATGTCGTCCGAACCGTCCATCCGGTCCAGACGGATTATTCACCTGCCGTTAAATTCCGAGACCCTGTGCAGGAGCTTCTTTATTATGTGCATCTCCATTTTCAAGATGAAATCACACTTTCCCATTTATCCGACCGATTCAACCGGAATCCCGCTTATATCAGCCGTATGTTCAAGCAGCACGTCGGTCAAGGCTTTACGGAATACCTACATGCTCTGCGAATTGAAAGAGCTGCCGGACTATTGGCGACCTCTACGATGAGTATCGTCAATATTGCTTTTGAAGTTGGCTTCGACCATTCCCAAACCTTCTCAAGAGTGTTTAAGAAATTGAAAGGCGTGTCTCCCAAGCTTTACCGCGCCGAAATTCACAAATCTGCTGAAAGAAGAGCTTAACGGAAGTCTCCTGTACATCAGAAAAGAAGCAGTCCAGCACCTCAAGCAGGAGGTACATGATAACTGCTTCTTCCGATCCGAACCTGAATAAGTCGGACTTCCTTTTGTTCAATTATCTCTTTTATGAAGCTGCACGCTCTTCTTGGCTGACATCGTTGTAAAACTTAAATGCATAGATCGCGCTAATACCTACCAACACATAAACAATACGAGATAATAAAGCGTCCTGATCTCCGAAAATGGCTGCGACTAGATCAAAATCAAACAGCCCCACCAACAGCCAGTTTAGCCCGCCTACAATCAATAGCGTAAGGGTAATTATATTTAACGTTCTCATTTCAAAGGCAACTCCTTTTGATTAGAATGTCATTTATCTTAAACATTTCCTAATCATTTTTGAATTATGCATAAGGAAACAAATGAAGACAAGGTACCGAGATCCATTACGTATCCCAGCACCTTGTCTTCGATCGTCCCAATTGAAATTACTCGATTCATACGATTACAACGCTTTGACCAATCCGCCGTCGACAAGAATCGATTGGCCTGTCATATAGGTGTTCGCGAGGGAGCCGTAAAATGCGACAATTCGTCCAAACTCCTCAGGAGTGCCTGTCCGCCCAAGCGCAATTTGGCGGTTCGCTTCCGCTAGGATGTCTTCCACGGTACGCTGCTGTTCGTCAGCCCTTAGCCGATCCAACTGCATAATTCGTTCCGTAGCGATCCGGCCTGGAGCGACGGTATTTATCAGAATCCCGTCCTCCGCCAATTCCTGCGACAAGCTTTTCGTCAAGCCTTGGATCCCTGCGCGAAATACATTCGACAAGATCAAGCCGGGAATTGGCTGCTTGATCGAAGAAGAGGCAATATTGACGATTCGTCCTTCCTTCGCGGACTTCAAGTATGGCAGCGCCTCGCGAATCATTCGAACTGTGCTTAATAGTGTAAGCTCAAACCCCCGCTCCCAATCCTCATCTTTAAAATCAGAGAAGCTGCCTCCTGGAGGACCGCCCGCATTCGTCACCAAGACGTCCAATCCGCCTTGTGCATCCGCAGCTGCTCGAATCGCTTCTTGAATTTGCTTCGGATCGAGCACATCCATCTGTACGATCCCGACTTCCTGTCCTGCAGCTTCTCTAATTTCATCACGAGCTTTCTCAAGCTGCTCCGTATTGCGGCTGGCAATCGTGACCTTCGCTCCTTCTTTGGCAAAAGCCAGTGCGCTTGCCTTACCAAGCCCTTTGCTTGCGGCCGCTACAAATACTGACTTTCCGGCAAGACCCAAGTCCATGACAACCACTTCCTTTATCAATCTTTCATTCGTATAACATCAAACGTATCGGAGTTATATCACCGTTTTATTCTTTCCACTGCGCTTGGCATTGTAGAGCAGCGAGTCCGCATCCGTAAACAGCTGGGCACTGGACTGACCCTGTTGATGCATCGAAAGTCCGATGCTTACCGTGACCTTGCGTCCATCCAGCTCCTCATGCTCAAGCTGCTCGATTTTTTCTCTAGCCTGTTCCAGCAGCATGTAAGCTTCCGTCGCCGCCACTCCTGGAAAAATAACGGCAAACTCTTCACCGCCATAACGGGCCGCAATTTCATTTTGTACGAAGGTTTCGGACAATACGCCCGCCACTTTCGTTAGGATCGCGTCTCCGGCCGTATGTCCGAAGGTATCGTTAATGCTTTTGAAATTATCAATATCCAAAATGGCCAGCTGCAGCGGCATCGAATTTCGATTGCTTTGCTCAGTCAGCATATCCAAATATTCGTGAAACGTCTTATGATTGTATAAATTCGTCAGTGCGTCCACCTTCAGCATTCGATCCATCAGCACTTGCTTGACCAGCAGTTCCTGCTCCTTTTTTACCATTCGGGTGTGATCCGCCAAAATTTCTTTTCCTCTATCTATGACGCTTCGTAAAATGAACAGCATGCCGATCATAATAAAGACAAAAGCCGAGATTTCAAAGGAAGACATGCTTTCTCGGACTTCGGAGTACATCATGTAAATAGCTGTGAATGCTGCCATATTGACAACAAAGGCAATGTAAAGCTGTTTGAAACTGAAATAAAAAAGCGAAACAAGCATCGATAACAAGAAAATATACTGAATATGTATCGTTTTATTCGCAATCATTAACGCAGAAGCGATGAGCGTACCGCTCAAAATTGTAATCCATGGCCACTCTATTTTGTAATAGTGAACAATTTCGATGACGATAATTACGATCAGTTGAACCACGGTAGGGATCGCCACTGAGGTTACTAGAAATTGCGGTATGTCATCCGCATTCGTCTGAAGTTTGATGATCCATGCAATCAACATGGCGACGATGGAGATCATCAAGACGGTCCAATAAATATTCAGGACTTTTCTGTGCAAATGATGGCGGCTTTCTCCCCGCTCGACTCGGACAAACATCCCATTTTCCCCTCGGTGTTGTTCATTTACTTCATATCTTCATTGTATAGGTTTTAGGACCATCCGTCCATGCTTCCTGCACTAGTAACCGAGTTTAATCGTTCACTAGCTTATGAAAATCAAAAAGGCGGGACTCCCACCTTTGTCAATCTTCAGTATGGATACTGTTCCATTTCTGCAATTTTCACCTTATTGTTACATTTACAGCTAAATTTTTCTAGTTACAATGCCGATGACACATATGATAGGATATCTATTCCATTTAATTATCAGTCATTCAAAGGAGAGAGTTTATGACAGCCCTAAAAAAAGTTAGCAGATCCATCATAATCTGTACACTTGCTATCATGGTTGGGATCGGCTGCCTCTATCAACCCGTTCTGGCGGCAACTGAACTCGCAAAGCTAGCTTTAACCAAGAACGAGATTACACTAGCAGTCGGCGATACCTTCGAACAAAATGCGCTTGCTGTATATAGTGACGGAAGTACGGAAAATGTATCGATCCAATCATCTTGGAGCAGCGAAAATTCAGCGATCGCTTCCGTATATAACGGTACAATTACTGCTAAATCCGAAGGCACGGTAACGATGTTAGCCGTCTACAAAGGATTGAGCCAATCCTTTCAAGTTCATGTAACGAAGAAAGTCAAAGCTCTGACCAAGAATACGAATACTCTCGATTTGCAAATTGGCGAAAGCCAGCAGATAGAATTGACGGCGACATATTCGGATAATACAACCGAAAAAATATCCAATGCAGCAGACTGGCAATCCTCAAATGAAAAAGTTGCCACCGTTTTGAACGGCAAGGTAACAGCTCTGAAATCGGGTACAACTACGATTACCGCTTCCTACGGCCAGAAAACCGTCTCGGTCGAAGTGTCGGTAGATGTGGTCAAACGAATCGACGCGAATGTCTCCAGCCTTTCCCTGCTGAAAGAGGACAGCCAACCGATTGAGCTCATCGCAACCTACCCGGACGGCAGCAAACGGGATGTGACTTTAACCGCAGAATGGAGCTCCAGCAATGACGATGTAGCCGATGTGCTGAATGGTACGATCCATGGCTACAGCTCCGGCGAAGCGACCATCACAGCAGCCTATGGAACGAAGACAACAACCATTACCGTTGAGGTAGATCAAACTCGAAAGCTCGTCGTCAGCGAGCAGAATGTATATTTGAAGCTGAATGAGGCGAAAGCACTCACGTTAAAAGCCGTCTACCCTGACGGCAGTGAGGCGGATGTGACAACCCAGGCGACTTGGAGTTCCAGCAATGAGAATGTAGCCTATGTCCATCAAGGAAAGGTTACCGGGGAATCGTCCGGTTCCGCTATCATTACCGCCTCTTACAGCAACAAAAGTGTACAAATTGCGGTAGACGTGTCTATCGTAAAATATTTAGATGTCTCAGCAGATGAAATTTCAATGAGTGTCGGCAGCACCGAAGCATTGAAGATCTTCGCCACTTATGCCGATGGATCGACAGAAGAGGTAACACAACAGGTAAAATGGAATTCCGATCAACCGGAAATTGCGGATATTCATCAAGGTGCCATTCGGGCGTATGCGGTCGGACAAGCAAAGCTGAGCGCATCTTATGGCGGCAGGACGGTTTCGGTCCTTGTAAATGTCGATCTGCCTTCCAAGCTGAACACTTCTACGTCTGAAGTTTACCTGATGATCGATGAAGAATACTTGGCGGATGCGGTCGCCGTATTCTCGGATGGTTCTGAAAAACTTGTTAGCGATGAAGCGGAATGGACGACGGATCAGCCCGATATTGTGAGTGTTAAAAAGGGAACCATCACGGGGCTGAAAAACGGTTCGGCAACCGTAAAAGCGACCTACGGCGACAAGACGGTAAGCATCAAGGTAGGCGTAGAAAGCGTAAGAAGAATCGAGCCTTCTGTATCCAGTGTATCGCTTCTTCTAAATGAAAAAGAAACGATTGTGTTGATGGCGACCTTTGCAGATGGCCGGCAAAAGGATATCACAACGGACGCCGAGTGGTCCTCCAGTGACAAAAATGTAGCCGAAGTATCCAACGGAGTCATAACTGCTCTCGCTTCCGGTACGTCCACGATTACTGCATCATATGGAGAACAATCAACCACCATTACAGTAGATGTGGACAAAACCGTCAAGTTGGAAGTAAGCGAACAAAAAGTTTTTCTTCATCCCAATGATACGCACGCATTAAAGCTCAAGGCGCTTTACCCGAGCGGTACGACGACGGATGTCACGAATCTAGCCAAATGGAGCACCGACAATGAAGATATAGCCTATGTAAAAAACGGCAACATTTTCGGTGTATCCAATGGCACGGTGACAGTCACAGCCGAATATTCCAACAAAACGGTGAAAGTTGAGGTAGATGTCGCTGTTCCGCGTTATTTAGATATGAGTGAAAGCAAGCTTACACTGAAATCAGGAGAATTCCGTTCTATTAAATTGACAGCAACATATGCCGATGGATCGAAAGAAGATGTAACGAACAAGGCGAAATGGAGTTCTGACGATGAAGAAATCGTCTATGCTGATAGTGGAAAAATCACCGCTTACTCTACGGGAGAAGCCCTCGTTAAAGCAAGCTATAACGAGAAGACAGTGTCCTTAAAAGTATCGGTCGATGTTCCAGTCCTGATTCGCACGGATGAAACCAATGTCGATATTCAAATCGGGGAATATTACAAATTACCGATTTACGCAGTCTTAGAGGACGGCAACGATGCAGAAGTCACCGAGGATGTAGAGTGGAGCACGGGCGACGCGGGGATCGCCAAAGTTGTAAACGGCAAAATATACGGTGTCGGAGTCGGCAGCACCAAGGTGAAAGCCAAGTATTTCAATGAAACAATTGAAATTGTGGTCAACGTTGGTTTAATGAATGAGCTTACGGCCAATGCTCGCCTCATTACTTTGGCCACGGGCGAAACCTACCAAGTCCAATTAACCGGAACGAACGCATCCGGAACGACGTCCGATATAACGAAGCTGGCCAAATGGAGCTCTAACAATAAGAAAGCAGCCGATGTCAGCAGCAGCGGGCTCATCACTGCGCTTGGAAAAGGGACCGCAACCATTACGGCGGAGTATGGAGGAAAAACGATCACCATTTCCGTAGAGGTTGACAAAATTGACCGGCTGGAAGCATCCGTCACGAATTTAAATATGAAATCGAATGACAAAGCCAAAATTACCGTTAAAGCGTATTTCAGTGACGGAACGTCTAAGGATGTCACCACCGAAGCGGAGTGGGCCACAAGCAAATATAAAGTAGCCGTTGTAGACAATGGAGTCGTTACTGCTGTCGGTTCGGGAGATGCTAAAATCACAGTCAAATACGCTGGAAAGTCGTTAAAAATCCCAGTCGAAGTTGATAAATTGAAGTATCTCGTAACGAGCGAAGTCCATATTACACTTAAAGTCGGCCAACAAAAGCAAGTCCGTGCGACGGCCACTTATACCGATTTGAAAGAAGCCAATGTTACAGTTCTATCGTACTGGGAATCATCTAATATTTTCGTTGCCACTGCCAAGGACGGGGTCATTACAGCAACTGGAAAAGGGCGAGCTACGATTACCGTAGAGTTCGGAGATAAGAAGACGAAAATTAACGTCACGGTCGTGGAAAAATAACAGCAGCAGGTAAGCTGCATACGAGGCGGGAATATACAGTTCACCCAGCTGTGTATTCCCGCTTTTTCATTACCTATGGATGTACAAAGCGCCCTTACAAATGTCTCTTTAGAAACACACAATCTAATTCGAATGGGACGGCAAAAAAACATAGGTATGAAATTAGTTTTGTGAGGTACCGGGTAAAGAGTACACCCCTTGATGAAGATATCTGCATACATTGGAGCATAGCTTCAGATGGGAGGAGATAGGGATGAACGATATCAGCATCCAAGGTTGTCCCGCCCCGCAAAACATCAGTTTCGTAGAGCGCCTGCAGCCGTTGATCGGTCGTACCGTAACCGTATTTGGTCCAGGGATTCCGAAATTGACGAGAACGACAGGCAAGCTTTGTAACGTGACTCCTGCTTCCTTTCAAGTAGGTTCTTTGAAAGTCGTGTTTAAAACATCCTTCTTTATTGTTGTGAATGAGCCCGTTCGAAAGGTGCTTCCATATGATGTGACTGCGACTGCGGAAGATATTGGGACGCTGCGAGGTAAATTAATTCGTGTCGGAAGAAATTTTGTCGAGTTCGTACAAGTTCCCGGAAGAGACGTGCCTACGATCTTTCCATTGAATTTGTTCACGGGAGTTAACTGCGAGCAAGAACATGAGGAATAAATCGCTCGGGAAGATTGCATGCTGGGGCCATCTCGATGGCTATTTTTTTCGTTTTCCATGTATGACGGTTCCTAAACTGCACTCTGCCTTATTCAAATGAATTCGATTTTCTCAGCTTTTCGTTTCCACACCATTTCATACTCTCTTTCATTCGTACCCTCATCCATCTGTTCCTGTGCAATGACAAATCCTTGCTTTAGATAGAAGCGATAAGCCGCTTCATTTTTAACATATACTCGGAGAGTTATCGTTTCTCGGTCTTTTTTTACATATTCCATGAATTGACGACCATAACCCTTACATTGATGCGCTTCGTCAATAAATAGGGCCGCCAAATGCTTCTCAACCATCGAAATAAATCCGATGATCTGACCCTGATCCCATCCTACATAGGTTTCCGATTGAGGCAAATACATTTCTTGCATTACCATCTTATTAGAAGTCCAATATGCCGAATCGATAAAGTCATGTGCCTTCAAGGATACGTTCAACCATATGTCCGCTAACAGTCCATAGTCGTCTGAATGACTGCGCTTGATCTGCAACATCAGAATTATCCACCTTTTTCTTACTATTTTCTTACTATCATATCACTATCTTCGTCAAACTCCGATCATTAATTTACTCCATTATATATCAAGTGCTGCTTCTTTGGACGCCTCATCACTTTATTCATGTCAACATTCCACGTTAGATTTTTTTCTTCTGTAACTTTCACTATGTTACAAAAAGCAGCATAACTAATCGTTAATCCACCAGCCTCGATAAATATCGATGCGCATAGCTAGTCCACCCCAGCAGCAGGGAAGCTAGCACGAGGTAGATCATCGTGTAGATCCAAAACGGGATATTCACCATCAGCCACCCCATACAGTACAGCGGTATATCCAGCGCAAAAACCAACACCGGTGCGAGTAATCTCCATCTGACTTTTTTGAAACAAGTGATGAATGTGGAGAAAACCCCCGCTTTCAATACCCCCATCATCGCGCTTGTAAAGATATCATCTCGGTACATATCTTCAAAATAGCCGATTTGGTAATAGCGTAAACCTAAAACAGACATGACGTACATCACCGTACCAACAACGCCCCATGCCTGCATCCACAAGCTCATATAGCGAAAAAATCCTAAGTCCCTTTGAAGCCCGGACAACCAAAACCGAGCCAAGAAAAAAAAGAAAGAGAGTGCCATCCATGTGTACATTTTTTTCCACCAATGAGGCTCATATATTTCCAGTTCAGTAAATATCCATTCCATTCCTGCTAAACAGGCTGCGATGACGATCATCCAAGCCCAACGAAGTCTGTACATGGCGACTAACGTTCCAAGCGACGGAATAATCAATAAATTTGATACGATGGCTCCTGCAATATTGTCATAATAAGGAATGTGTAGAACTTCCGGATAATACTCGTAGCTGTTCCATAAGACCATGACTAAAAACTCAGCGACATACACCATCCCAGAGTAGGATAGAAATAATATAACCAATCCAAACTGTCTTTTATAGAGCATCATGATCGCAAGAAGAGTTAGACTGATTAGGACAAGAATCAAATAAGGAAGATAATTCGGCATCAGAAATGAACCTTTCCCTTTTTGGTTACTATTTCCACCGATTCCGCTTCTCATTCTTTTGTATTATTGAAATATCCAAGAAAAACATAGCCCTCATGGAACCTGTAATAAAACAAATCCAGATCATTCGATCGGGTGGCATCCCCTCCTCCTGTTACCCACACATTTTTTAGTAAATGGGCATTGTCGAATGATTTATAAATGGATGCATATATATTAGAGATAAGATCTGGACACTTCATCAATATTCGAAACTATTACAATGTAAAATAAGGAGGAGTGTATTCAATTTTATGAAAACGTTTACTTATTCGTGCGTTATTTTCGCATCCATCGCGATCTGTTTTCTTATGTACGGCTCAAGTACGATGGCCCAAGACGCTAGCAAGCAAATAACTGCCAGAAACGGGGAGATGCTTACATTGAACAGCAAAGCATTTTATGTAGATCCTTCCCTCCCTTCGGATGACCCCGCCCAATACAAGTTCAGAACGCTGCATGCCGCGATTGCCGCTGCTGTGGATGGCACCGAAGAAGAACCGATGGTCATTTACATAGAGCCCGACGTATATCAGATGAATGGCACATTAACCGATCGGGGTTTGTATATTGACAAAGACTGGGTCAGCTTGATCGGCTTGTCTTCCGATGCTAGGGACGTCGTATTGGCAGACAATCGAGGCCATATGATCGGTGCGCAGAGTCCATCCGGTTCTTCTCCGGCTGAGACCCTCTTCGTAACGGGAACCGGCTTTCGGGCGGAAAATCTGACGATTGGCAACTACTGCAACGTTGATCTGATCTATCCTATGGATCCGTCCAAAAACCAATCGAAGCGCTCATCCACAATTACACAAGCCTATGCCATCGGGGCGGGAAATAGCGAAAAGACGCTCGATAAATTTGTTTTTAAAAATGTCCGTTTCATCAGCATGCTGGACACCCTTGCTCTTGGCAGTGTTGAAAGAGTGTATATCGAGGACAGTTACATACAGGGCACAGATGACTTTATGGGCGGCGGAGACATCCATGTGATCAACAATTCCACACTCCATCTGTACTCCGGCAAGCCCATCTACGCGGCTGGCCGAAATGGGATGGCTTTTATCGACAGCAAGTGGGAAGTTGACTTTGCAGATAAAGGAGATTTAACGCTGGCCAAAAACTCCTCTACGCTGTACTTGATCAATAACTCCTTTGAGGACTTGAATGGAACGCTGAACTCGATTAGGTGGGCGCCATACCCTGCAGGCCATGTGAAGTCGTATGCTTCCAATATTACTCTAGACGGAAAGCCTTATACGATTCTTCCTGAGGAAAGCGGGATCGATTTAAACGTGGAGCAGCTTAAAGCCTATTCCGTTTACAGCCTGTTGAAAGGCTCGGATGGCTGGGATCCGGCAGGCGATAAGGAGCAATATACAGCATATAGTGACTTGCCCGTTAATATCACTATCACAGAGGACGCCTCCATTCGTTCTGGAGAACAGACTGCGGAATGGACAGCTGCCGTCTTTCCTGAGACGGCCAGCCAACATATCACCTGGTCCTTGAGCAGCGACAAGGCCGCTATCGTCGAAAACCGTGGGAATTCCGTTATGATCGAAGGGAAGAACGACGGAGAATTGCCCGAGGAGGTCATTGTCACAGCAACGGCGGAAAGCGGAATTTTCAATCAAAGCGTTGTAACCGTATACCCTTCCTACGTTGACCCTCCTGCCTTTACCGAAACACCTGTTCTAACCGACGTGAAGGACGGCAAGATTAGCGTGGAATATGCTCTGGACTTAAGTTATGAAGGCGGCACTCGTGAGGATGAATCACTCATCACCTGGTATCGGGTCGATGATCAGCAAGGCTCCAATCCAATCGAAGTGGCCGTTAGCCGATTGAATCATCCGCTAGCCTCGTATCAAGTGAAATCCGGGGATATCGGCCATTATATCATGGTGTCGATTGCCCCTAAGCACTTCAGAAGCCATGAGGGCAAGGCCGTTACAGCCATCAGTAAGAAGCGGATCTCTTCGGAGAATGTATGGGGTGAAGGAACGGCAAAATATAACTTCAGCACCGACTTTGAGAACTTCTCAACATCGCGGCAGACGGAACTCATGGACGGCATATGGACAGTAGACACCTACTATCCTCTCGATCAATATACCGATTGGAAAAAGGATGAGGAGAAATCTTGGGAATACACAGAAGGCATTAACGGCGCGGCAGACAGCCAAGGGCTTCTCACCGTCGGGCGCGGTGCGAGACTGCTGTACACACAGGAGGAAAAGTTCGGTGATATGGCGATTCACCTAGAAATCAATCCGGAGAAAACAGCGGCTCAAGGCTTCGGCAGCGCTAACGGCCAGTATCTGGAGATTTATATCAAATATGATACGCAAACTAAAACTGGCTATGCTCTTCGGATCGAAAGAACGCCAAAATACAGCTTTGCCACAGACTTTACATTATATGAGTACGTGAACGGTATTGGAAAGCCGATCAGCGAATCCGTCTCGACTACGGCTTTTAACCCAACCAGCACGATGGATGTATGGGTTGAAGACAACATGCTGCACGCGAAAGCGGCTTCCACATCAGAACAATCCACCGATCAGAAGAATGCTGAACTGCCGAATGAAGTGTCCCTTTCGGCTTCCATCGAGGGCAATCCCTTCGGGGGCATGGGCATTCAGCATACCGGTACGGTCAGCGACGGGAATCGGACACAGTTGAAATCTCTCTCCATCCGCTACGAATCTGTTCAAGAGGCTGTCCAAGAGGATTTCGTTTATGTCGTCAAACCAGGCGACAGTTTAAGCAAAATCGCCGCTCAGCTGCTGGGTGGCCCCCATGACTGGGTCAAAATCTACGAGTGGAACAAAGATCGAATTAATCACCCTAACGTCATTTACCCCGGGCAAAAATTAGTGATTAAGAAGTAGGCACCTGTTTATCATTTCGCTATATCCTTTGAAGGGCAGCAGTTGAAATCCGCTGCCCTTGTTTTTCCCCAACAAAGGGCAGTATTTACATGAACTTCATATTATTTTTACATAAAATAGATTTGCCTTTAACAGTTCCCTTACAATTGAAAACTAATATTAAAGATGCCTCATTAAACCGACTAGGAGGGATCTCTTTTGTTCAACAAAAAAATTCTTGGTATCTCGCTCGCTGGAATGATGATTGCGAGTTCAGTCGCAAGTGCGGCACCCGCGTCGCCTTCCCAAGCTGAACCAAACGCGAAAGTGAAGAACGTCATTTTCATGGTAATGGACGGTGTCAGTCCGAATGCAACGACATTAGCTCGTTGGTACAGTGGTCAACCGATGGCGTTAGATGAGATGCCTACAGGTTTGGTTAGAACGTATTCCGCAGAATCTGCCATTACAGATTCGGCTCCTGCCGGAACCGCATTTTCTACAGGAAATAAATCTAATTCCGGATACATAGGTGTGCTCCCTTCTGTTGTAGACATGCCAGGCGTTGCACCTATCGACGAAGAAGATATCATGCGTCCCGTTGCCAACGTCTTGGAAGGCGCTAAGTTAAAAGGAAAAGCAACCGGTATTATTGCAACTTCTGAAATTCAACACGCTACCCCCGCTTCCTTCTCTTCCCATCATGCAAACCGGAATAATTTCCCTGATATTGCAGAACAACAAGTTTATATGGGAATGGACGTTGTTCTTGGCGGCGGGAAACAATCCTTACTTCCAGGAGAAGCAAGAAATCAACGCACAGACGGCGAAAACTTGATTGATGTGCTTGAAACGAAAGGCTACGACTTCGTGGAATCCCGGGAAGAGCTGCTGGAGTCTAATGCCGATAAAATCTGGGGATCCTTCTCAAATGGCGCTTTAGCATACGACTTGGATCGAGCCGTTACCAATCCTGAACAGCCTACACTTGCAGAAATGACGGAAAAGGCGATCGATGTCCTCTCCAAGGATAAAGACGGTTTCTTCTTGTTCGTAGAAGGCAGCAAGCCGGACTGGGCCGCTCATGCGAATGATACGATCGGCATCATCACCGATGTGCTTGCGTTCGATGCTGCAGTCAAAGAAGCGCTTGAGTTTGCGAAGGAAGATAAGCATACGCTCGTCATTGCACTTGCCGACCACGGAAATAGCGGAATCTCCATCGGCAATGTGAACACCAACAGCACCTACGATGAAACACCGATCAGCGCGTATATCGATCCGTTGAAGAAAGCTTCGATGACGATCGAGGGTGCTTTGAGCCAATTGAAGGAAGACCGTTCTAATCTTCTAGATGTCGCCGCGCTTTATGGATTGGATGATCTCAGCGAAAAAGAAATTAGTGCGATGAAGGATGCGGAAGATCTTAGTGCTCTGCAGAGTCTAATGGTTAAGGCGCTTGCGGACAGAGCCAATATCGGGTATACGACAGGCGGCCATACAGGCGAGGATATTACGTTATACGCCTATGGTCCACAAAAGCCGATTGGATTATATGAAAACACGGAGATTGCTCATGTAATGGCTGATGCCATTGGGATTGACCTGAATGAATTGACTGAGGAGCTGTTTGTAGAGGCTGAGGAAGGCTTCGGCTTCTATGCTGCGGAAGTTACACTGGATACGGCGAACGAAGCGAATCCCGTACTCGTTGTCGAGAAAGGTTCGAAGCGAGCAGAGCTTCCGATCGACAAAAATATTATGATTATGAATGGTAAGACGATTGAGTTAAATAACGTCATTGTCCTGAGCAACGAAAAGGTTTATGTACCTAACGAAGCGATTGAATACTTCAAAGGGAACGGCACGAAGTAAATGTGTGCGTAAAAAACAAACCGTCTGCGACCACGTACCACCGGTTGACAGACGGTATTTTTATTAGATGCTTCATTACACCCGTGTTAAAATTTTTCAGGGAACTGCTTGACAATGCCTTCTGTCAGAATGTCCGCTAAATGAATCATATGACTCTCATTTTTATCGGTTGCAGCAATGTCCGCTTTCCAGTCTCCCTTGAGACAATCAATAACAACCTCCGTAATCAACTTAAGGTGCGTATACAGCATATCTCGCAGTGTATTTTCACAACCGATCTGTTCCCTTTCATTTTCAGAATAAGAAGACTGTCTTATTATGGCTAATGCTGCCGTTTTATACTGGCCGAGGTCCATGATCGGATCACTTCTCACAATGCAGCGTTATAAAAAAACATGACCCTAACCTGAGCTCAGAGCCATGTTTCTTTATTCATAGGAAGGCGAGAAATGATCTATGCTTCTATTTTTTCGAAGAGATCATATGGTAAGGACTCTTGCTATTTAATTCTTTATCTTGGAGGTTGGAGCTGAACCATATGCAACCATAATACGGTAACTTAGTTTTATAAGGCTCGGTGCGGAATGCCATTTTTCTTTAAAGTATACAAAAGCCGAACGGTTGCCCCGTCTCGAGTTGCACTCACTGCATGAAGCCAGTAAGTTCTGCGGGAGATCTGATCCACCCTTGCTTGAGGGAATCATATGGTCTACCGTCGTTGCTGGATTCCCACACCACATACAAGTATGTTTATCTCTCTTCAATGCTGCTTTTCGATAGCCTCCAAATGCGAAAGGGTTATACAGTAATTGAATGGTCTGTTCGTCGATCCAAACGGCACGGGCTCGGTTCACTTCACGCCATGCTCGATGAGGCTGACATGGAGTTAGCGTTTTACCATTTATATTAAGAACGGTTATCATCAGGTATCACTCTCCTACTATGTTTGAAAGATATAACCACAGTGAATGAATATATGGTTATGTATGGCGTGGAATAAGGAGAGTGATCATCAAAACAGATCTCAACTCATCATAGCGCCATAGCCAGAGGAGGGCAACAACCAAAATGTGCTAATCGTTGTCGAATTCGACTGGATCTTCTTTCTAAACCTTTTTCCCGCTGTTATAAAATGGTCTGCAGCCACTCATCTTGGCTTGGTCTTGACTCTCATTAAACAAACACATATCGACACAAAGCAGGAAAATATCAGTTCATAATGAGTCGTGCTTATTCGCCGGCTTTTTTTTATTGATATATTTTACTTTATACCTTTAATTTATGAGAAAGTTTAAAAAAGCAATGTATTTTTATGCGATCCCAGTTATCCTTAAACCGCTAGAGTCCATTGGAATGCCGCGGTAATATGCGCCCTGGCAGGAACCGACATTTACAAACCTTTAACCTCACGATGAAGCTGTGTGTGTTAGTATTATGACTGAAAATTAAGCCAATTGGACCAAATTTACTCTGAAGAGGTGGGGGTTATTGAATTAACCAATAATTGAAAAAGTGATTTCGAGACACCGGGCAATTAGAAAACAATACTTTCTAGTGGAGGCACCGTCTAATGAGGAAGCGATGTACTAGGCATTTTACAATTGTATTTCTTGTAACTATATTGCTGCTTAACTCACTAATATCTGCTAATCCTGGAGTAATTAACGCGGCGGAAACGACGCAGGAAGTTGATCTAATTGGGGAAGGAACGGTTGAATCCCCTTTTCAGATTGCCGATGAAGCAGATTTTCATCGAATGTCTGAATTGATAAACTCCGGAAATGAAAAATATACTGGAGAGAAATTTTACGTTGTCACGAATGATATTTTACTGAATGAACCCTTTACACCAATCGATCGGTTCGATGGCGTTTTTGATGGACAAGGACATACCATTAGCGATCTTCGAATTAGTGAAACCCTCACGTCAGCTCCATTCGATCTGGGTATGATTCGTGTAAACAACGGCACCATTCGCGATCTTGGTATTGTAGATTCGACGGTTACAGTAGTAGGTAAGCTTAGCACTTATTCCGGCGGGATATTTGCCGGGACCATCGCAAGTCAAAATAATGGCATCATCGAGAGAGTCTCCGTCATCAACGGAGCTGTCAACGCATCAGGCGCTGAATCAGCAGGTGGAATTACCGGACGGTCAAGCGGCGAGGACAGCGCCATTCGCGACAGTTATTTCCAGGGCAGCGTAACGGCTTGGCGCCAACCTAGCGGTATTGTCGGATACTATAATGACAAAGGAACCATAGAGAGAAATTTTGTCGACGCTCACATTGTTTCCAGTAATGCTTATGCGGGTCTTGTCGTTGCTTATCCGAACGATATTACAATCCAAAATAACGTCGTTTATAACGGAAGCATTACCGGAGGACGTGAGAATTGGGCTCATCGCGTGATTGGGACGGCGGCTAGATTATCCAGCGGCAATGTTGGCAACAACTACGTGAACCGCGATATTCCGCCAATGAATAATAATACGGGAATCGATGTCAACGGAATAGATACAACGCCGGAGGAGTTAAAGACACAGGCTTTTTATGAAGGGATTGGATGGGACTTTGAGAATGTATGGACGTTTAGCGATAAATATGAGCGGCCCATGCTTTCATTCGCCAAAATGTCTCAGCGGCCTGACCGCATTACCGTAACGTTTCATGGCGATACCCAAACCCGCAAAGGCTTTACTTGGTATACCTCTGTAGAAGTCGATAATTCTGTGCTCATCGTCAGTGAAACTGGAGAATTTACTGATTCGATCGAATTTGGTGCGACGGATACCGTGCTCTCAGACGGCGTCATGCATAAAGCGGTAGCCACAGGACTAAAGCCTGGAACAGTCTACTATTACAAGGTAGGAGACAAAACTTCAAATTCCTTCAGCAATGTAGGTACCTTTACAACTTCAGGGAACAGTGATCAGTTTACATTCATCCATATTACGGATACTCAAGCTAAAAATGAGGCAGAAGCTCTGTTAGCAACGAATACATTTGAGGAAGCTCAAAGAGTTGTACCGGAAGCAGCATTTTACCTCCACAAAGGAGACGTTGTACAAAATGGGGACGTTGAATCGGAGTGGAAATTGATGCTGAACCTTCCTAAATCAGTGCTGATGAATACAACCATCGCGCCCGCAGCGGGAAATCATGAATATGAGCCTAACGCTTTTAACCATCATTTTAATCTTGAAGCGGTAAACGGACAGGATCCATCTACGGGAGTCTATTATTCCTTCGATTACGGGAATACACACTTTGCGGTACTGAATACGAATGAAGACCCGTATCAGGGCATTTCCGACAGCCAGCTGGAATGGCTGGAATCGGATATCAAGCAAGCTCGTCAAAACGGTGCCAAATGGGTTATTCTCAGCTTGCATAAGGGAGTTTATACGACCGCAAACCATGTAAACGACGCGGATGTGATGTCGTTGCGTAAGATTCTTGTACCCTTAATCGACGAACTGGATATTGACCTTGTTTTACAGGGGCATGACCATATTTTAGCGAAATCAAAGTCTCTTGTGTACGATCCGGAAGGAACGGCAAGTGCAGCCATTGCCGATACGGACACCTATGTGGAAATTTCAAATGGAAAAAGAATTGAATATGCCATGAATCCGAATGGGACCTATTATTTCATTGCCGGTACTGCGGGGGCGAAGCATTATAATCAGACTTCCCAATTAAATGAATTCGATCTGAACAGCTACTTGGGGCTATTTGATTATTCGGTTCCAAGCACGGATTTACAGCATTTTGCGAAAGTAAACGTCAGCGACAGCAAATTAACCGTGATGACCTATGAAATCAAAAATGGCGGCGTGGCGATTTCCTCCGAGGGCTTTGGTATCGATCGTGAAGTCATGCAGATGATACAAGCTGTAGATATACTTCCAGCCCCGGAGAATGCAGTCCAGGCAGACCAAGCTAAAGTAGAAGAGGTTTACGCAGCTTATCGTATGCTGAATGATGCTCAGCAAGAGGCTGTTTCCAATAAGGACAAGCTTTTCGCGGTGATGAAAAAGCTATACCATTTCGGGCAAAGCGACAGTTATCTTTTACCTTGGGCAGATACAGAGGCTCATTACAGGCAATCGATTTCGGTTCACAACTTTACTTCTGAGACCTATACGAACGCCCCTGTTCTGCTAAAGCTGAAAGACATTCCTGCTGGAACTTCGTCCGATACGTTAAATCTATTTGGCGAAGACGGTGTTCGTTTAGATTATGAGGTAGAAAGCTGGGATCCTTCCGGTGTATCTGCTGTATGGGTAAGGATGCCTGAGTTGCCAAAGAACAGTACAACGACGTTGTGGGCATATTATGGCGGCAGCAAATATGAAGCAGAAGCATCGATGGTATGGAATGACAGCTTTGAATTGGTTGAACACTTTAATCAGGCCCTGTCAGATGGCGAAACCATCTCCGACTCCACAGGCAAGCAAGTCGGCAGCGTAACCCATTCCATCGGTTTAAGTGTTAATGAGGACGGAAGACGGATGGGCGAGTTTGACAACGCGAAGATCACCTACGACTCCATCGGAAGCGATTTTGATAAAATCACCATTAGCGCCGTCTATAAGGCTGACGAAAAGAATGCTGAAAAAATGAATGGCACCATCGCGGCTTTAGTTGCAAGGGATGTCCATGAAAACCCGAACGACAATGTGAATGCTTACGTTCTTGGCGTTGATGGAACGAATGGCATGAATGTACACGGCGGCTATACCGGAACATGGAGAGAAAGCGCTGCGCAGGGCACATGGAAATCGTCTGATCAGGCTATTCCTACAGATGGAAAATCCCATTTATTAACCCTCACTTATGACGGCATGACAGTCTCTCTATATCTTGACGGAGCCAACATCTACAATGGATTCGCTGAAAAAAGAACCATCGTTGATCTTCTGAATCTGCCGACGACCATCGGTGCATTCTCTAATGAAGAGATGGCCGGTGCTTTCAACGGCTTGATCGACGAAGTATGGATTACCAGTGAGACCACGGATGCAGAATGGGAAAGCTTTAGGTACAGCAACCTGCTCGGCAATAACGTAGGATACAGCCAGATCGTATCGAAAAAAGATGAGAAAATCTCGCTGTCTTTGGGAAGTCCTATGACAGGGGAAACCAGTAAAAATGGCAAGACCGTTATTTCTGGAAGTGTAAACAAGCCAGCCACTATCACGATGAAATTAAATGACATGACTAGAGAGATCGGAACGGTACAAGCAGGAAGCTTTACATTGAAAGCGCCTGTGGATGTGGATCATGGTGAAGTATTGGAGATTATTGCTGCGAGCTTGGGCGACAGCTCTGATACAGCACAAAGCGTTGTTTCACTGCTTGAAATTACGGACAGCGAAGCTCCAAACAAGCCAACCGTTTGGGACACCTCGAACCATGGCGTTGTGACTGGCAGCGAGGTAGATCTGCATGCATCCATCGATACCGATGTAAGTGAACAGATCAATGTAGATTTTTACGCATATGAAACGATCGCCCTTCATCCCGATAATGTCAAGGTTTACGAAGGTGACACGGCCGGATTGCCTTCCAGTACGCTACCATTTGTAGCGAATCTGAATACAGTAACTGAAGCGACGTACCAAATCACTCATAGCGCCATGCTTGTGGAAGGCGACCTTTTTGCAGAGCCCTACGAACATGCCGGCACCGTAACGGAAGCGACATATCAAATCGCACACAGTATGATCCCTGTTCGCCGTTCTTCTACTGCGCTTTACAATACAACGAGCTCCGTAACCGATAACGTATATCAAATTTATGAGGTTGAACTGACGGAGGAGCAGCTGCAGCAGTCGACATTCCATATTACATGGAAGGGTCGTTCTGAACGCGAAGTGACTTCTTATGTTTATGACAATAACCTGTCTCAATGGATCATGACAGGAAATGCTTACGCCCCCGAAAATCATCAGTTTACGATTCACATGTCTATTGAGAATACGCATCAAGTGGTTAACAATGGAAAGCTGTATCTTCTGTTCTGGAGAGGGATGACCGAGCCTATCGATAATCGTTCCACCTACAAGCCGGCACTAGGTCAGTACGACTTCAGCATTATGGCTATCCCGGATACACAGCTTTACGCTCAAAGCTATCCGGACCGAACCATGGCTCAATTCCAGTGGATCGCGGATCATTTTAACTCTACTAAAAATATCATGGCTCTATCATTGGGCGACTTGGTGAACAGGCCTTACCTCAGAGAGAGATACCAGTTCGAACTCATGTCGAAGGCATACGGGCTCTTAGAAAATAAAAATATTCCTTATGCTATCACGTGGGGAAATCACGATTACGATTACGGTACAAATCACGATATCTTGTACAAACAATATTACTCTGCGGATCGAATTAGAAATGCCGGCGGCTCATACTTCGGTTCTCAGATCGATAATGATGCGGCATATTATCTCATCGAGAAAAATGGCGCAAAAATCATGCTTCTTACATTCCCTTACTGGGCAAAGGAAGCGGAATTTAAATGGGCCGAAAATGCCATTGCATTACACAGCGATTACTCTGTCATTATTGCAACCCACAAATACATTAGCAGGTACGGGAAAATCCAAGACGCTCAAGCAGAAGAAATACGCAGAAGATTAGTCGTTCCATTCCATAATGTAAAAATGCTGCTCAACGGTCATGATACCGGTACGAATGTGCATTATGAAAATATTAACGGCAGACCCGTATACAGTATTGTGACCGATTATCAAAGTCTTCCTCCTGGAGGCGGCGGATTTATCAGAAATATTCACTTCGACTTAGAGAATGATCTAGTGTATTTCAACACGTATTCTCCTATTTCGGGGGAAACTTGGTCTGGACTTACAAGGGAGCCTGTGACGAACCCTCCGGGATTCTACAAGACACATATGGACGAGTTTGTCATTCCTGTTGATTTTGGCGGCACACAAACACGCACTCTAACTACGGACAGCTTATCCATATCTAGTGAAGATCCAATTCAAATTGGACAATCCCAGACGATCACAGGTTCCGGAGAGGTCATGGCCCAGTTGGATCATCTCCAAGAATCGGAATCTTATGAGTGGTGGGTAAGAGCAACCGACATGGCTGGAAACGTCACAGATAGTGTCTACTCGTCATTATATGTCACCACCTCACAGGCCAAAGCAGAACTTATTGCAATGGTTCATCAGGCGGAGTCACTTACGAATAAAGGGCTGTATACTGCTGAATCTTTAGAGGCACTTGAAACGGCATTGAGGCGTGCTAAAGCTGTACTGGCAGCTTCAGCATCGACGGAGGCAGATTATGCTTCGGCTGCGGATACGCTCAGAATTGCATATGGTAATTTGAAGTACAAACCTGCCGATTATACGGCTGTTGAGAGTGCCATCGCAAAGGCTAAGGCTCTTAATCCAAACGATTATGTAGATTTCTCCGGCGTTACAGCTGCAATGAACGCGGTCGAATACGGCAAGGACATCAGAGAACAGGACTTGGTCGATGGTTATGCACAAGCCATCCAGGCGGCGATCTCCGCACTTGTGAAGAAGCCAGTCCGTCCACAGCCCGATTATTCTGGCGGGTATATCTCGGGATACACACCGGAAGAGGAAAGTACAGGTATCGATGTACTTGTCGACGGCGTCACGGAAAGTATGGGTAAGGCAACGACAGAGACCGTGAATGGCCAAAGGGTCACTACGGTAACTTTGGATCCTGAGAAGCTTGAAGACATCCTTGCTGATAAAGGTCAGGGTGCTGTCATTACGATTATGGTGAACACGGAGTCGGATGCTGCGATCGTTGAATTGAACGGCCAAATGGTGAAAAGCCTGGAGAATAAGCAGGCGGTAATCGAAGTTCGAACAGAACGCGGAACATATACTTTGCCAGCCGATCAAATCAACATGGATTCTCCGTCCAGCCAGTTCGGGAATGCGGTACATCTAAAGGACATCAAAGTGGAAATTGAAATCGCTGTGCTGACGGTAGACGAGCTGAAGGCCGTGGAAAACATTGCTGAGCAAGAGGCATTCACTCTTGTTGCGCCTCCTCTCCATTTTACCGTTCGTGCAGGATACGGAAATAAAGTAGTCGAGGTATCTGAATTTAGCGACTACGTGGAACGAACGATTACGCTGCCGGACGGAGTCGAATCAACCCAAGTGACTACAGGAGTTGTCATCGATCCGGATGGACAGGTTCGGCATGTGCCGACTCACATCGCAGTGATCGATGGTATGACGTATGCGAAAATCCATAGCTTGACCAACAGCACGTATGCTCTTGTCTCGCATTCTGCCCAATTCGAAGATATCATAGGGCATTGGGCGAATGAGGCTGCTCACGATCTAGGTTCTCGAATGATCATAGAAGGCACGGGTATGGGCGAATTCAGCCCGAATCGGGATGTGACCCGCGCTGAATTTGCAGCCATCATTGTGCGCGCATTGGGGCTTAAGCTGGAAGACGGAACAACCACCTTCTCGGATGTGAATGCAGATGATTGGTACTATGGCGCAGTTCAAACCGCATATGCTTACGATCTGATTGAAGGATTTGGGGACGGCAGCTTCCGTCCAATGGACCGAATCACACGGGAGCAGGCCATGGTCATGACGGCGAAAGCCATGAATCTGACTGGCCTCAAAGAAAAACTGCAGTCCCGAGAAGCCGCTGCACTGTTGGCTTCATTCACAGATGCAAGCGATGTTTCCCTATGGGCGGTGGAAGGGGCCGCCGACAGTTTGCAAGCGGGGATCGTAACCGGAAGATCCGCCGAAACTCTAGCTCCGAAAGCCTTTATTACAAGAGCAGAGATCGCGGTGATGGTTCGAAAGCTATTGCAACAATCGGAGCTGATTTAACCTTATATAAAGGATAATTCTAGATTATATCATTTTCTTTGATAAGCTCCCCTTATGGTAGACAGGTGAAGACCTGCTGTCGTGAGGGGAGTATTTTTATGCAGAGAGAAGAATATGCAGTATCAGAGCGGCTTGTAAATTATTCTACATCCTGAAGCCATACCTATCCTTCCCCCATGATTTGTTTATTTCGAAAATTCTTTGTTCAGCAGATTGGGCGGAAGCTCACCACGAAGTCCGCTTATCAGGTTTTCGGCCGCAAGCATCGCCATCCCCATCCGCGTTTCATAAGTCGCGGAACCAATATGAGGCACGGTCACGGCATTTTCAAGTGACAACAACGGGTGATCCTCCGGTACAGGCTCCTGCAAATATACATCGAGGCCTGCCGCCAAAATCTCCTTGTTCTTTAGCGCGTGCACCAACGCGTCCTCATCCACCGTAGCGCCTCGCGAGCCGTTGATGAAAATCGCTGATTTTTTCATCAGCTTAAACTCCCGCTCCCCGATCAATTTTACGGTTTCCGGAGTCAGTGGCGTCATCAAGCATACAAAATCCGATTGCTGCAAAAGCTCATCCATCGAGCAGTAACGCGCTGAATACTTTTGTTCATATTCGGGCTTTCTGGAGCGATTATGATACAAGATGTTCATGCCAAAGCCAAAATACGCTCTTTGGGCAATACTTGCACCAATCCCGCCCATTCCGATAATCCCTAACGTCTTATGATGGACATCCACGCCAAACTCCTTCTCGCCGATCTGGGACTTCCACTTTCCATCTTTCACATAACGGTCAAGCTCCGTAATTCTTCTTGCGGCAGCCAGCATAATCCCCATGATCGTATCGGCGACCGTGTCGTTTAACACATTCGGCGTATTGGTGGCCATAATGCCACGCGCACTCAGTTCAGGAAGATCCAGATTGTCGTATCCAACAGATATATTGCTGACAACTTTCAAATGGGGAGCCTGTTCCAGTAAAGCCTTATCCACCTTTAAGCCTGACCCCATTAAGCCATGTGCATGGTGAAGCTGTTTCACAAACGTAGGATACGTTTCGGCATCCAACTTTTCATAATAAGTCAGCTCGCAATGCTCACGTAATAAATGGAGTACGGACAAATCGACCTTTTTGTAAACAATAACCTTTGGTTTCATATAAAAAGCCCCACTTTTCAATGTATTGGCTTGATTTTTTTTAATAAGCTTTTAGGCGAATGAACAAATAATGATTGCTTCTTCATCTAGTGAAAGCACTCTGACCATCAGCAAAATTGCTAAAACCTTCCTGTGGCAATCGCCCAACGATTTGAATATGCAGACCACTACATATTTACAATTAACAGTATAGCAAATATCCACAACCTGGAGTGGTTGTGGATTTGCATTGTGGAGACGAGGGGGGCCGAACCCCTGTCCGAAAATTTCGCCATATCAGCTTCTATGGGTGTAGTCATGGATTTAATGTCTTGTGTCTCCAAGCCTCACCTCATTATCTTACATGCAAAACTAAAGCAGCTGCTGTCATTTTTTCTCGATCTGTATACCCTTTTTGAGAAATTTCTGATCCTCTCTCGTATTAATAAGCACAGGCAGCTCGCTCATACTTCTTTTCATCGGAGACTGACATTGATGGCAGGTCGGCACCATCGCAAAAGCAAAATTGTCCCTTATCCATCCATTACAGCCTTCCTGTGTACAGGACCATATTGCGGTGACCTCTCGGGGGATATCCTCTAATCTTTTCCGCGAATAGTACATAACTGCATCCTCCCTCTTGGTATCTTTTGATCAATCATGGGGATCATCTATCCTTCATAACGTCTCCCGCATTTTTCCTATCTCATCTTTTTATATTTCAACAAAAGGTGTTCCTGAATGCTTCATGTAATAAGAACATTTAACCACGCATACTTTCATTTGATTACAGTTCCAGCTTGCATCGGAACACCTCCTACGGAATTTATATGAGTTCTTATTTGCAAAAATAAAAATTCACATATCGCACAGGGTTATTTCCATAAAAAAAACCATCTGCGATATGTGAATTAAGGCAGGTCAATATTCCATTCACTTCATCATACCCCATCCGCATCCCAATAGCAAGGTTTTCTACTCTGTAGACTGCAGAATTCGCTGTCCCTATATTTTGAGTATTATGGGACATGGATAAAATCCAGAAATGAGTTCTGCCCTAGTGAAAGAACCCCGTTCTGGGACTTTAATATATGGAGATGAGTGTCTATTTCATTTATCTAACTATCCGATATAGCGACATTTGGGAAACTTACTGTATCCAAGAAATTCTTCTCCCTGCTTACTCTTGCTCTTTTAAATAGATGCACCGCACTTACTACATTTCTTTGAAGTGATTGTCACCGATCCCTTACTTCTTATTATTTCTGACTCTGCCTTTGTCAGTTGTGACGGTTCTTCTTACTCGGTTGCCACTCTCCCCATTTTTTAAGCTTCTGCTCAAGCAAGGCACCATGCCAGTAATCAACCTTAAATTGCTCTGCTTCTTTCTTCGCTGGAACTGTTAAATCTGACGTTGTAATAAGTAAAGATAATATGCAATCATGATTCCTTTTAGCAGCTACTAACTCGCGTACCGTTTGAACCGATACCGTATTATGAGCTGAATAACATTTTGCCTGAACGGCGGTCTTCTCTCCACGTCTATCAATAATAACCAAGTCTACTCCACCGTCGTTGCCACCAACTCCAACTTCCTTAACCTCGTAGCCTTGATCACGAAAATATAATGCCAAGAGACGTTCAAATTCGGAACCAGACAAATCATTTAAGTTACTGGAAAGAATAGCTTCGTCCGACCTGCAATCCATTGAAGTTCGTCTGGGTGCATTTTTTGATTTTCTTACATTTGCTTTCCTTTGCTTCTTCTTTGTTCGTCTTTTCCTTGTCCAGATTGCTCCAATAACATCAGCCACGATGACCGAACCAATTAGAATCCCAAAGAAAAAACCCCAATGCAATCCTGGTATATTAAAGTAAATCGCCAGTCCACCGATGATCAATATGCCTCTTAAAACATATGCAAGCTGCCTACCTTCCGCATAATATGTTCTAGCCATCTTGTCCTCCCTAACTTCCACGCAATTGTGTTTTTCTTGTTTGATGCATCTGCTTTTGTTTATTTACTTGATCTAAGTATTTAGTAAACTTTGATTCACCACTGTAGGTAAGGAATAGCCATTCCAATGCCCTTGTCATCCCGATATAGAATAAAGATACTTCTCTTTCCTCATTCTCCTCACGATGGAAGGGAAGGTTCTCTATATTGACAATGAACACCACCCGAAAATCCAATCCTTTCGCACTATCAATCGTTGAGACTTTTACGCTATTTTCCGTTTTGTCATACTCTCGTTTAGATGTTGTATTTTCGGTAATCCAATAAAAAGGGATTTTAGCTATAGCTAATTGTTTCATGATGATATCGATATACGATGTATGATAGTTCTTCTTAACCCTGTATAGAATGGCTACATCAGAATAAGACAGTTTCTTCTCTGTAACTAGTTCCTTAATGTGCTGACTAATGAATTCCATTTCTTCCTTAAAGCTGTTGCATCGCTTAATTATCGGCTCAGGACCTTTTCTTTTAGTCGCTTGAGGTGGAATAATTTCGACGCCTTCTACAGATCCTTCTTTGACCTTGTCCTTCAGTTCGGAATTGCTACGGTAAAAGTTCCATGCAAATTGAGCTATTTGAGCCGTGTTTCGATAGTTTATATTTAATATCTCAACTTTCGCAGAGCCAAAATCGGGTTAATGGCAAGTGCAGCATGAGTTTGTGATCGATTAGATCGAATGCTTGACGACATAGAAAAACACCGCTTCGTTTGGTAAGGTAAGAGTGTCGAAT